>NZ_JAMPKE010000050.1:0-29815 GCF_039961955.1 Trichocoleus sp. DQ-A1 | reverse complement strand
TACGTCCGTATTTGATGATTTGAATTGATTGGCACTTGGGACAGTTCATTGCGCCGTTTGTAATGGTTGATGTCTCTTGAGTACCAGCCTACCATTACTATTCATTACTACCATCTTGCGTATAGTCTTCTACATCCTCATTTAAGGATTTTAAAGTTTCAGGTATAATCTCTAAGCTGACTTGTGACCAATGCTCATAAACTTTATATGGTGTATAAGCCTTTAATGCTTGTTTAGAGGCAGCTAACGTTGGACGTAAGCTGCCATAAGGTGAGGTAATTCCCCACTGCTTGAGTTGCTCAAAACCATCTTTAGGAATAGTTTTAATCCTTTCATTAGTGCCATCAATATTGACTATATTAATGATTTCAGGTCTTTCTCTATAATCAACAAATACTTTCCATTGTTCAGAGTCATAGCGTCTATCATTGTTTTTATGGTGCAAGGCAATCTTACTAAATAATTTAGGTTGACTTAATACAGGATTACACCAATTATTACGTTCTAGGGCATAAATACACCAGGCTCTAGCGGCATATTCATTAGGTGTAGGGTCGAAATTTCTATATAACGGGTCACTACACAATAAGCCTTTACCTGCAACCCAGTTTAAATCGACTATTTCAGCATTAGGGATATCATAAGAAATTGCTGTGTCCTTGGGAATCCGCTTTTTAGCCAATCTGTTTTCAAGATATACATTTATATACCAATCAGGTTTTATAGCCCAGTGAGCTATTTCATGTAACACATTAAACCAATGAGGAAAACTAGGGTTAGGAGTTACCCAATGAATACCTAAAGAGCGTCCAAATTCTAAAACTTCCTCTACTGAAGGAGGTATAAAGTTCTTAATTTTTATATTTTGTAAATCTTTTAATAGTTCAGCTTTTTTTGCCTTATCTATACGTATTTGCTGACTATCTCGCTCAATAGTTTTATGTCCAATACGTTCTAGGAGTAACCGCAGTTCAAGGCAGCGATAGCTTTTTAGTTTTTTATCGGATGTTGCTTGTAGCTCACGAATTGCTTTATTCTGCCTATTCAGGTCTTTTTGAGTAGTTAGTCCTTTTGCTGGACAATAATTCATAATTTAGCTCGTAATTTAATACAATACTGTCTAAAGCATAAAGAGAGCCTATTAACCAGACAACTGTAAAACTACTTACGTGAGTAAGTTCACAGTTGACCCGACAGATATTACATATCTCCATTGGCTTGGTTCACAGTGTTACATTTAAGCCTTGAGGAAAAAAATGACAGCATCAGAGATTGAGGTTAAGTTCATCGTAGTTGTTGCTGGACTATCTGAATAACACATAGCCCAAGCTCAACACAAAGCCCATGAGACATTTGTGATGGAACTGCTGAGGCAAGGTGCCATCAGTGCAGAAAGGGCAGCAAAACTGTTAGATATAGATCGGTGGCAGCTAGCTGAACTGATGTTTGTTTATGACATCTCACCTTTTGATGACATGATCGCTAAGGAAGAACTGCAACGCGAGATCGCATATCTCTAGCGTTAAAAAAGTGCTAGATGACTTGATAGCCAACGGCTACACGCATTGGTCAACGGCTTTATGATGATGCCTTGACGATCGCAGGAGAGTAGGGCAATATTGTAGTATGTGTATTACAGAAAAGCAGCACTGCTTTGGGGAATTGCTCACCAAGCGGTTTGATTTGTGTAGTGCTTCGCACTAAGGCGCTGCAACGCTTACGCATTTAAGTATTTAACGATTATCTAATTTTAAAGGTGGTGAGACTGATGGCAAAAGCTCTCAATCATGTTGATGTTTGCTTTGTAATTGATACAACAGGCAGTATGGGTAGTTTCATCCAAGAAGCAAAACAGCAATTGTTGGATACAATTCGTCTGTTGTCAGCTGATAGTGACATCGATTTGCAAGTCGGTTTAGTAGAATACCGCGATCACCCTCCACAAGACACCAGCTTTGTAACTCGCATCTATCCGCTGACTGCAAAGTTGCAGGAGATGCAGAAGAACATCAACCAACTAGAAGCGAATGGGGGTGGAGATCATCCGGAAGCTGTTTATGATGGTGTTCAGGATGCGGCTAACCAAATGAAGTGGAGACGCAACAGTTGTCGTTTCATTCTGTTGGTGGGTGATGCACCGCCACACGGTTTTCACGCAGATCGAGACAGCGATGGCTTCACGCATACCGATCCGGCGCGATATCCTAATGGTTTAACGGTGCAGTCGGTAACGGCGGCGGCGGAAAATCAGCGGGTAACGGTTCATGCGCTTTGCATGGGAAGCGATCGCGCTACGTTGCAGTCGTTTACCGCGCTCGCAACTGGCACGAGTGGACAATGTGCCTCTGTCCGCGATGCTAAAGATGTGATCAGTCAGATGGTAGCTATGCTAACTAGCGAATTCCGTAACTTGGAATTTGACGGTAAAGTATTAGATACGGTACAGCGTCTTGGTTCTCTAGATATCAGCGCTACTGCTGAAACTCTCGCTTGTCCAAGACTGCAAGTTGCATCTGCGATCGCACGACTTGGAAAGCGTGGTTTTTTGGATGCATTAATTGTCTAGGTAATGCTTGCGTGCCCTAACTTTTAGGGCATACATACTGTTTACGAGAGGATAAGTATCCGTGGCTTCGACTCGATCGAAGCAGCGAACGTGGGAGGAAGGGGCGAAGAACCTGGGAGGTAAGCGATTAAGTAGCTATCCTTTAAATAGTGTGTAATAACTAACCAGCGGAGTTCCTTTTCGATTGCGATCGCTTTGCTCTATTAACTTGCACGCAAGCAATCCTTAATATATATAATTAATGGCGAAACAACGACTTGACACCTTATTAGTAGAACTTGATTTATGCGCCTCCCGGCAGTTAGCACAACGGCTAATACGTGCCGGTGAAGTAATGGTCAATCAGCAAGTCATTGATAAGCCGGGAACGGAGGTAGAAACCGAGGCGCAAATTAAAATTAAAGAGCGATCGCGTTTTGTTTCTAGAGGCGGTGAAAAACTCTCCAAAGCACTTGAAGAATTTGGCATTTCCGTACAAGATCGAATTTGCTTAGATGGCGGCATTTCTACTGGCGGATTCACCGATTGTTTGCTGCAAGCTGGGGCAAAAAAAGTTTATGGCGTTGATGTCGGTTATGGACAAGCTGACTGGAAATTACGCAATGATACGCGGGTAGTGTTGAAAGAACGGACGAATCTGCGCTATCTCACACCAGAGGAATTGTACGGTGATGAACAGCCAGCAGATTTAACAGTTGTAGATGTTTCGTTTATTTCCCTAACTAAAATTCTTGATGCTTTGTGGAAATTAACACAGCCTCCCAGAGAAGCGGTGTTGCTAGTAAAGCCGCAGTTTGAAGTCGGGCGATCGCGTGTTGGTAAAAAAGGTGTGGTGCGAGATCCTGACGATCAGGCAGATGCTATTTTCCAAGTGTTACAAGCCGCGCAAGTGTTGGGATGGCAATATCGCGCCTTAAGTTGGTCGCCCATAACTGGCCCTGCTGGTAATATCGAGTATCTGTTGTGGTTGGATATGGATAGCGCCACACCAGCGCCGAGTTTGCAAGCCATTAGACAGATTACCGAATCCGCTGCATCTCACTTTCGAGATAATCTTAAATCGTAAATTTTTCTGTCAGTTTTGATACCGTTTGGCTCTATTCAGGTCAAATTGAGACAGAAGCAAGCCTTAAAAGTAGAGGGTCAAAGCATGAGTACCCAAGACCAAGCACGGGAATTGATGGCACAGCACCGTCACCACGACGAACACTTACACGAGTCGATGCGAAGCCGTGCAGAGGCTGAGGTACATCAAACCCACCCTGCTGACGCCCATACCCAAGAACAGGCGCGGGAATTGATGTCGCAGCACCGTCACCACGACGAACACTTACAAGAGTCCATGCGAAGCCGTGCAGAATCAGAATTAGGCGCTGCCGAGCGTGCTGCTGATTCTTCCCAAGTACAATCTTGAGCTGAATTTAAAAGTTGAATTAGACTGAGAACTTCTCCTGCGCCCCTTCCCTGTGAGGGAAGGGGTTGGGGGTTAAGTTTTGCGTTCATCTATTTGCTTTGATTGCTTTGAGATGTTTCTCCGAATTGCAACAATTCCTGCCGTAAGCGATAAAGAATTGTATTGGGTTCTACCTGATTGAGAATCTCTTGAATGACGGTATTTGCTCCCAACTGTCCCCAGGTGCAGCCTTGCTCTAGATACACCTGCGCTGCCCGACCGACTGCATAAGCTCCATATCCAGCGATACCAGCTTGGGCGATCGCTGCACCGCCATAAGCCGTAATATTGGTTAGACTCTCCCCAGCCCCTATCGCCGCCGCACTCTTGCCCAAGCCGAAAACTAAACTACTGCCGAATTCACCCAGTAGCAAGCCGCCTGAACTAAACACAATGGTTTTCCAAAGCTTTCCAACTTCATAACCAGTCATCGGCAACCCATACAGCCGCGACAAGGAGCGAATCAGCGCTAAATCCGCCACCGTTCCTGCCAAGACATCCAAAACAGCAATCGGATTGAGCGCAACTGCGATCGCTTTGTATCTCACATAGCTCCAAATTAGCTGCTCGGCTTCAGTTTCACGAGCCGCCACCACCTTCTGAGCAATGCTTTCTTCAGCTTCTCGCGCCTGAACTAAGGCATTGAGCGCTAAAAGCGATCGCCCTTCTCGATTCAGAATCCCCAAAATCTTCTGCTTCAACTCATCCACCTGCGGCGGCGGCGTCTCCCATTCCTGCGTGACGCGACCATCGGGCCACTCTACTCGCACCTCCAGGGGTGCCGGTTCCGCCGCTACCATTACAATTTCATCCTCTTGTAAAGCGGAGAGCGATCGCGTCTCCCGACTCCCAGCACCCAGAATTTGCAACTGTTGATAAATCGCTTGTCGATCTTGCTCCGGATACAGGTCAATCTTGTTAAAGACTAAAATTAAAGGCTTCTGGCTCAGGCGCAATTCGCACAGCGCCTGATACTCGGTTCGCGTGATATCACCCGCCACTACAAACAAAATCAAGTCAGATTGACGTGCCACTTCCCGCGCCATTTCTGCTCGCGCTTGCCCCTGAATTTCATCCAATCCAGGCGTATCAATCAATTCCACCTGCACCTTACCAGCCGCGTTAGGCGTCCAGCGCACGGAACGGGGCCACTGAGTCACCCCATTCAGCGGCCCAGTTTGTAGAATTTTCTGTCCTACTAAGGCATTTAACACTGCTGATTTGCCGCGACTGACCAAACCAAAAGCGGCTATCCGAATCACACCTTGGTCTAACTTATCAAGTGTAGACTTCAAAAAATCCAGTTCGGTTTGCAGCGCTGCGGTTGCTTCTAATTTTGAAGGGTGCTTTTGGCTGCGAGTGTGGGAATACCAAGACAGCGCTTGCCGCAGACTGGCGCGAGCGCGATTGAAGTGAGTTTCTTGCAGAGTGTTGCGTGCAGAGGATGTGTGACCCCCAGCAGCCGCATTGGTTTGAGATAATTGAGGATGGCTCAAGGCTAGATTAGAAGAAGCTACAGATCCATTTTCGCTCGATATCTCATTGCGATCGCTTGATTGCACTCTACCTGAAATGAAAAATCCACTTATTTGTTCTCTTTTCCTAACCACCTTCCTAGCGGGTGGCGCTCCTATCATTAATGCAGTGCAAGCTGAGCAACCGATTCTACTCGCTCAGTCGGTATGGAAGCCCTTCGCTTCACGCGCAGGCGGCTTCACCGTGTTGATGCCCGGTGCACCGAACCAAAGTCAGGAAACGATTCAGACTAAAGGTGGGCCAATTAAAGTCCAACTCTTCCAGAGTTTCCGACCGAATCAAGCCGGTTATGTTGTTGGTTATTCCGACCTCCCGGCTAATCTGATCAAGACTCCTAGTGATGTTAACAGTTTCTTGGCTGGGGCAATTACTGGATTTGCAAATAGTTCAAAAGGGAAGCTTTTAAGCCAACGAAATATTAATTTAGGAAGTTACCCCGGAAGAGAATTTAAACTGCAACTCTCTCAAGGAGTAATCGTTAAAAGTAGATTTTATTTGGTAGACCGGAGACGATTTTATCAGGTCTTCGTAGTAACAGATAAAGAACAAGACTTAGTTAAAAGTATTGATGGTTTTTTGACTTCTTTCAAACTTACTAAAAATCCATCGGCAGCCCGAAACGTCCCCAAAGAAAACCTCAACGCCTCTTTACAAAAGGCAGTCTGCGCTCAAAATTGGACGCAAGCGATCAAAGTAATCGATCGAATGAGAAAAGTTGTCCGCGATCCAAACACTCAAAGTCAGTTAGTAGCCTATCGACAGCAATTACGAGGTTTGGAAAATTCTAATGTACCCGTTCCTGCCTCAGTCCTTACTGGTTGTACCGCTGCTCGGTAAGCGAAACAAACACGCAACAACGATAGCAATTCTATTTTAGTTGTGAGATGCCTACCTTTCAGAACCCCGACTTTTTAGAAAAGTCGGGGTTCTCGCCTTCACAAATGATTTAGGATTGCGATCGCACTGCATTCTCTATTTTCAGTTTGCGATCAATTCACGGGTACTCTCGCAGCTAGGACGAGCCAGAAGTCTAGGATATGGCTCCGAAGCAAATTCTTGGTCGGGGTTGCTTAATAAATAGCGATCGCACACTCCAAATAGTTCCGCTTCAGTCTGGGATAGGCGCATATCTTTTAAGAAAGATCCAGCGGCATCCACACTCTGACCGATGTAATTTAGATACATCTTCATATAGCTAACCCGCGCTTTCTCCGGTACTGTCCATGCTGTCATCGTTCGACGCAGTAGCTCAATGTAACCGCGAACTTCACCCAGCGTTACGATCGAAACAGGTTGACCGCTCAGGTATTGGCGAATTTGCTTAAAAATCCAAGGATTTCGGATTGCAGCACGACCAACCATCACCCCTGCTGCTCCTGTCGTGTCTAGAACCGTTGCTGCTGTTGCGGCAGATGTCACGTTCCCGTTGGCTAAAACTGGGCAATTCACCCGTTGTACGGCATGGGCAATCAGATCGTAATGCACGTTGCCATAATACATCTCTTTAACAGTACGACCGTGCAAGCTCAGCAAATCAATTTTGTGCAAATTAATCAAGTCGAGGATACGATCGAAATTAGCGGTATCTTCAAAGCCAATTCGCATTTTGACCGTCAAAAGCCCATCGACAGCCCCCCTCAACTCGCCAAGGATCTGGCTAATCTTTTCAGGATCGCGTAACAGTCCTCCACCCACGTTTTTGCGATAAATTCTTGGCGCGGGACATCCCATATTCAGGTCGATACCCGCGACTGGATAGCGACTTAGTTCTTTCGCAATGCGTACAAGATCGGAAACGCTCTCACCAATGAGCTGAGCAAAGACGGGGCGTCCGGTGGAGTTCTCTGTAATTGATCTGAGGATGTTTTTATCTAAACCCGAACTCGTGTGGACGCGAAAATACTCAGTAAAGAAATAATCAGGACTGCCATAGTTAGCGATCGCGCTCATGAACAGCAGATCCGTCACATCCTGCATGGGAGCAAGCGCCGTTAATTTCAGTCCCGGATACATAGGAGGCGGAAGTAGAGCGGATTGTGACATTTGCGCGGTCGGTTGATGTTGGATAAAAAATTATTTGTTGCGTTTGACAAACTTCTTGTCACTCGGACTAAAAAGCTTGAAAGCTTGTAGAATCCCAACGTGGATTTAGATAATCATCCTTTTCAGATCGTCCCATACAGCAACTTATTATTTTAGCTTTAAAAAGATGTCATTTCAATAGGTAATGGTTACTGCCTGTACCTTTTAAAATGACGAAGATTTGTTAATAGAAACAAATATCTTTTATTCTAAAATTATTCAACACCAATTAATCAATTCATTCTAATTAACGCCAGTTACTCAAAAATTATAACCAACTCCAATTAAAAGTCCGACATCAGCATTGCGATTAGCGGGGAAGCCTGCATTTGCCCGTACCGTGCCCGTTAAGTCTCTTGATAACGGAACATCAACGCCGCCAGAAATAAGTGGACTGATATTCAGACCATCGGCAATCCTGAGCATGACTCCTCCACCCAGGAAAGGGGAGATAATAGTTTGTCCAGATGCACCGCGAATGGGAAACTCACCAGTTAGGGCAATCATCGAAGTTGCAGTGCGATCGCCAAATATGATTGTGGCATCGTGCAAAGACAGGTTCTCCGTAAATCCGACCTTGGTCAGAATCGCTAGACCTCCCGTTCCTAGGGCAGTCGTATCACCCGCTAGTCCGATAGCACCTCCAAGACCGATATAGCTGCGTCGGGGACGAGATTCTGGTTCGGGATTGACCTGCGCTTTCAGCGGTGCATTTGTTTGTGAAGGGACTGCATCTGATTGCTGCAAAACACCTTTAAAAGTAGCATCAGGGGTTGACAGTGAACCTGCTGACTGGGCGTAGGATTGTGCTGGCTCTAAGATAGCGGAGCTAACTAAGCAGACAAGACTCAGTTTTAGAAAACTTACAAAAGGCTGCAACATCATTTTTTTACTCATGATTGATTATAGGCGTTGCTCAAAGAGGAATGCTTTCCTGAGTAAAATGGAACAATTAACCTGTCCACCCCTTTTCCGAAATGAAGTGTCCAAACGGTAACGCCGCTGAGGTGTCAAAAAACAGTCATCATAAAGATTGAATCATGTGGGCGCGATCGCGTGTTTGTTGAGGAACTGTTGTTTCTTCTCACAACTCAAAGAGCGTCAGATATCCCAAATCCGTTTATGCAACTCGCAATTGAGCAGGCATCTCGTAGCACCCGTTTTTTGGCTTTTCTCTATCTTCTATTTAATTGTAACCTTCTACTTACTAGCAGTTTTTTTATAGATTCGGAAAAGCTTTTTTCCAGGGTAAGCGATCGCATCCTTGGAACGCTAACAGCTAAACTCATCGGCGACAGATAACCCGAAACGAAATCTAACTCTTGAAGTGAGATGGAAGGTAGGCGCGATCGCACTGCAATAGTCCATAAGTGTTGTAACCAGTAGCTAGCGAAGAAAACCTAATATTACCTAGACAGAACCAGAGGCTTTTGCCCGTTCGCTGCAAGGATTGCTTAGATCTGTCAATGTAACGTGCAATATCTTCACTCAAGAGCCATACGCTAGCTGACGATAGTCATAACAAACTGGTTCAGAGAATTCACAATTTTCTAACTGAGAACCATCATTCAGCGCTTTATTAAAGGCATTTACTTCTGCACTCCATTCAGCAATAGCCAAGAATGCATCACTATCACCTTTATCCTTTCTCCACGCCTCGGCTATGTTGTAAGCTGCCTGGAAAATAGGCTGATTGCACAAAGATACTCGATTCTCGTGTTCAGTAACTGGGTCAATCCATACAAAATTAGGTTGTAGCACAGCACCTTTGCTCTCTAGAAGAACGCGACCGAAGGCTAAGGGTATGAAGACCACTAGCTCAAAAGCATCGGCTCGACACACACCCGATTTTTGGATAATCTTGACAAGTTCATCTTCATAAGAACTATACGAATAAAAGAAAATTTGGATAGCTTTGTTTACCAACTTGATCGCAAAATCATCGCTAATTGTTGCCCGATCTTGGTGTTCTAACAGGCACAATACCCAGTCTCTTTCCTGCTGAGCATGGCAATAATCGGGTTGAAGTTCTAGCGCTCTGTCATAACTGATAATTGCCTCTTCATAACGCTTGAGGCTTCTTAGTGTATTCCCTCTGTTATACCAAGCAAGGGGATCGTTTGAGTCGATTTCCAGCGCTTCATTAAAGTTGTCGAGTGCTTCTTCGTAGCAATAGAGGTAGTCACACAACAAAGCACCACGACAAAGCAAAGCTGCGCCAAGGTCAGGTTGAATCTCCAAAGCCTTATCATAGCTGGCTAGAGCTGCCTCGTACTGACCCAGCTTCCTCAGCACTCTACCTCGATCGGTCAGGATGGAAGGAGAATCTGCTGCTAATTCCAAGGCTTTGTTAAGACTGACAAGAGCCTTATCGTAATCTCCCATATTTTCAATTACAGCACCGTGTGAATACCAAGCCATTACTGAATTAGGTTGGTACTTTATAGCTTGATTGAAACTAAAAAGTGCCTCTTCATTACGAGCTAAGCTATACAGAGTACGCCCTCGTTCTAACCATGCTTCGGAACCACTAGGATTGAAGCCGATCGCTTGATCGTAGCTGAGAAGTGCTGCCTCAATATCTCTTACAGCAGAGAGTGCAAGTCCGCGAGCATAGCAAACTGCGGCATGGTCTGGTTTAAATTCAAGGGCTTTATTGTAGCTAACGAGCGCCTCTTCATAGCGATCCAAATTAGCTAATGCCAAACCTCGTTCATACCAGGAGTCGTAATCATCCGTCTTGATTTCAATCGCCTTGTCATAACTGGCGATCGCTTCTTCATAACGTCCCACCTGGCAAAACAGGTACCCTAGAATATGCCAAGTTTCAGGCTGGTTGGGTTCAGATTGAAGGATTTTACTATAGTGGCTGATAGCTGATTCAATATGCTCTGGGTCTGGTAGTTCATCATGCATAAAGTTTTTCCTCAAAGGTATGGTTAGTAATTAGGTTGAAAACTACCTGATTTTTGATTGCTGTCCACAGAATTGCCTGATATTCTTTATAAATTAAGTGGGTGGTAGAGGAGTCGAACCTCTCTGGTGCTGGTTAAAAGCCAACTGGACAGCCGCTATGACGAACCATCGCCACTCAATCGCTGCTTGGTCGGCTGGAAACCCATAACCGAAGAACGTGTTCAGAGCATTCGGTTTTTAAAGTGAAACTTCCTTCGCTCCGGTACCTAACTTATTAGTTGATTTCCTGACTGCTCATTTTACAAATATCGTGAGACGCGCAGCTTGACCATATGTTATGCGGCAACAACAGCATACCGCAGCACTTCTAAAACCTCAATGGGATCGCAACCATACAAACCTGCTCCCCAGGCTGCATTTTGTTCAACAACTGCCCATCCTCTTCCTTGAATCATACCTACGTCAATTACTGTTGCCTGAATAATCTCTACCTGTTCATCTGATAGTAGAGTTTCGATGAACTCCCGAACCTCGCACTCTTCCTCTTCAGTATGTACAAAATCATTCTCTCGCTGTAACTCTCCATCGCGGAGATAAACTGAGAATGTTTTCAGGGAGCGATTCAAAATAAAGCAACGAAATTCCTTTTTCCACTCCACAATTTCCGCTATTAGCACTGGCATCTCATCGGGATAATCGCTTGGCAATTCCTTACCTTGATAAACGCGGGCAGGGAAACTTTTGTCGTTTGGCGGTTTGATAAAAGCTGCTTTTTCTATGCTCCGTGCTTCACCGAGGGTACTGAGATAAACCCAACGCTTCCGATATTCTTCAGGTAAATTGGGTAGCCAATCATCTGGTGCGTCAAGTAAGTGAAGTCCAAGTTGCTCTGCTATCATCTCTGTCATCAATGCTTCCACATACAAGACTGGTTCGGGTACAAGTTTTAATTCATCAGGTAGCCGCCAGTTCATTAGTCGCTCGACTCGCCAACCCAGACGATTAGCTGCACGCCATAAAGCCTGAGAATCGTCAGTGTAGCGTGGAGTCAAAATCAGAGTTGGCATCGGTTACAAAGTCTTTAAATGCTAGCAGGCAATCTCTAATTATAAGCAAGCCACCGGGGAGCTACTGCCCCTCCTAGCTCTGCCTTATCAGCACAGTGCCTCACTTCTTGGCTTCCAGTGCTTCATGTAATGAAGTAGCGTCCTCAGCACATATCCATAAATACGAGTACTGCCATCTTTCCATCCCACATGACAAGCTGATAGCGATCGCATCTTTAGAACCCTAACAGCAAAACTCATCTTGACCTATATGCAAAGCAGAAGTATATGTTGGGTTTCCTTGCATTAACTCAAGCTATGGCGATGAGCGATCGCATTACACCAGGATCTTTTATCAATCTGCTCCAATATGTTGTTAAGGCACTGTCTCGACTGCATTACGGAATGCTTCAACGGCAAACGGCAATTCTCCCACGACAAACGCTAGCTCCTCAGGATTGGCAACAAGAAAGCCGAGATTATCAAGGTAAGCCAAGCACAGGAACACCTGCTTGAGGTTTATGTAATCAGAAGGCAATGGTTTGACGGTTTCGTAACCCTGTAAAAAGACTTTTCGTTGTTGCTCGTCAAGTTCCATAAGCGCTAAAGCAAGGTCATAAAGGTAAAAGCCGAAACCACAACGGTCAAAGTCAATGATGCAAACCTTTTCGTCACAGAGTAAGTAGTTACCAGAATGAAAGTCGGCATGAATAACACCAAAACTGTCTTGCTTGCGTTCCAAATGAGCAAAATAAGTGATTATGTGACTGGCATTGACCTTCAAACTGTTCAGGTCACTTTTATCTAATTCGGTGTTGCTTAAAGCCGTATACAACACCTCTAAACGCCCACTAAAATGGGCTTCATTAAACGTTTGGCGTTTGAAGCCTTCAGGTAGCTCAAACTGTTGCGAGTGTATGTGAAGTTGTGCCATCAGAGAGCCTACTTTTGCAAGCTGCTCATCGGTCAAAGTGTCCACAGTAGGTGGAATTTTCCCTTCTACCCAGGACATGAGCGTACACAGCGTTTCTGGTTCGCTATCAGCAGGTACACCTGTGACTAGCTCTCCGTTTAAATTAACAATAGGTTTAGGGAACACCAAGGTCGTGTCGCTTTGCAAACTGCTTAACCAAGCTAGTTCTGAAGATATAGCAACTCGGTCATGACATGCAGATGTGTGCAGACGTAGCACATAGGATTTATCGTCAGCATCTACTTTAAAGTTAGTGTTACTTGCTCCCCCTAAGCGCGTTAGCTGAGCATTTTCTAAACCATAGTTACGAAGTGCTTCAATTGCAAGCTGTAAAAACGTTTTGTTGTTCATCGTCTATGGTTGTTCATGATCCAATGAATCGACTGGAATGAAACAGACAAATTCCCATCGTTAGTATATGTACCTCAGTACCAGCCTATTGAGACTGGTGTTTTGCTGTTTAGCTATCTCCTCCAGTTGCCTCTTTACTTCAGGGTCTAGCTTGATGCTGAGTGTCATCTTGGTTGCTATTCCAAAAGGATACTCTGACTAGAGTAGTAGAGTAGCTAATGAATAATCAGCAGCTCTGAGAAACCTGTGTTAGCCCTCTTGAACCTGGGACTCAACACCAAAATTTATATCAGTCAGTCCACGGGGAAGGTACTGGCTCTCCTACAGCAATGTTGTAAGCATTGCACCTGGCTTTTCGGTTTCTAGTGGAAATAATGGGTGGTATAGGAGTCGAACCTATATGGTGCTGGTTAAAAGCCAGCTGCACAAGCCGCTATGCCAACCACCCGCACAAATGAAACTGCCAGAGTGGGGGTCGAACCCACAACCCTCCGATTAACAGTCGGATGCTCCGCCATTGAGCTATCTGGCATTAACCCCTTACCCAAGAGTCGAACTTGGCTACCATTCTTAGGAGGAATAGGTCTGCATCCCGCAGGCAAGGGAAGTTTTACCCCGTGCCAGTCGAAAAAGCATTTGGTTTTGTCGGTAGAGAGCCGAGTGTGTATGCTTTGTCTGTCAGGACACGGGTAAAAATTGGCTCCGGGAGTAGGACTCGTAGGCGCAGCCTTCAAGGGAGAGTATCTACAACGCCGTAGTTAACAGCTACAAACTCTACCGCTTGCGCTATCCCGGAATAACCCCTCGCCCAAGAGTCGAACTTGGTCGCCAGCCTTCGGAGGGCTAGGTCTGCATCCCGCAAGCAAGGGAAACCCCTCTGGATGGAGTCGAACCATCAAGTCCGGCGTTCGTAGCACCAGATCCTATTCCGTTGGCAGAGGGAAATCCACTGGGAAGGTACTGCCCCTTCTATAGCCGCGTTATCAGCACGGTGCTTCGCTTTTCAGCCTCCAGTGGACAAAGGAAGATGGAGGAATCGAACCTCTACGACATCTCTGCCGTACCACGGGTTTCAAGGCCGCTTGCCGTCCATTCGGCGGCATCTTCCGAGTTGAATAACGGAAGCTGGAGGAGTCGAACCCCTACAGTTATTCACTGCACTCCTGTGTTCGAGACAGGTTGCCGTCCTTTCGGCAGCAGCTTCCATTCAGGGGTATCTGACGGGAATCGAACCCGCTATGACTGGTTCCACAAACCAGCGCCGCTACCACTTTGGCTTCAGACACCATCATGGAGTCAAGGAGAATCGAACTCCTGACCTCTTGCGTGCAAAGCAAGCGCTCGTGCCTTTTGAGCTATGACCCCTAAATTTTGTGGATACTGGTCAGAATCGAACTGACATCTTTCTACTTGCAAGGTAGACGCTCTACCAATTGAGCTACAGACCCGTATTTTGTGTTCTTGAATGCGATCGCATTCTCGCGTGCAAGTTATCAGAGCATTTTGCGTTTTCTCAGTTACTAGAGGGACTCCGCCGATGAGTTGTTACACACTCTTTAAAGGATGGCTACCTTGAAGCCAACCTGCCGGGTTCTTCGCACTCCTCGTTCTCAAACGCCCGCTGTGTTTGAACAGCGTTACTTTTCCTCTCGTACTAAAGTATGTAGGCTCTAAAAATTGGGTCACGTAAGATGCGATCGCCGTAATTGCAAAATATCAACAAACCAACTTAATTCACCTCCTTAAATTAAGAAGCGTTAAACCAGCGCCTCCACTAGGATTTGAACCTAGGACAATCACTTTAGAAGAGTGCTGCTCTTTCCCCTGAGCTATGGAGGCAATCTAAATTGGTAGTCCTGGCAGGATTTGAACCCGCAACCCCTTGCTTGTAAGGCAAACGCTCCACCATTGAGCTACAGGACTACGAAAGCGAGTGATGGGACTCGAACCCATGCGCTGAGTGTGGCGCACTCAGATGCTAGCCGCTACATCACACCCGCATATTTAACAGAGCGGACAACGGGACTCGAACCCGTATCATAAGCTTGGAAGGCTAATGTGCTAGCCATTGCACCATATCCGCATATCTAAAATCTGAAACTGCTTGAGGCGTTGATTCTAGTTGTGAGGGAATCCTATTTTTCTGATGACAATCGACTTTGAAATTCTCCAAATATTCTGCTTTCTTTAGAAGAGTCAAATACAGAAAATAGAACGCTTTTGAATCTCCCCCAAAATTGACCGTTGGGTAATAAGAAATCTGCAAACATTTGGGCAACCATTGATGGCTCATTTTTAAATACCCCACATCCCCAAGCCCCTAAAACTAGAGCATCGCATCCATAGTAAACAGCTAAGCTCAACAATTTTGCACCGCGACTATACAGAACTTCGGGTATTTTTTCAGCATCCTTGGGTTGGTTTCTCCAAATGGCACCAGCATTAGGAGCTGGACTTGTTATGAAATCAACCAGATAAGGTTTCTCTAGCAGAGTTCCATCATCTTTTCGGAAAATTGGACAATCGGGTGAGTAGATTATGCGATCCGAGTATAAGAGCGATCGCTGAGAACGATGGAAATCGTAGTATTCGGGACATTTTAACAGGCTTTTATAAAGTGCCGAACTACGCGCCAGACTCTCTTCTTGGGCTTGAGCGCCTTTGAGAAATCCACCTCCAGGGTTTTTAGCAGAAGCAAAATTGAGAACGGCAATTTTTTGAAAGTTTTGCGATCGCGTTATGCGTTCTGCTCCCATAAGAGTTGTCTCATTCCTAACCTCAAATTCTATATTTGAGAATTGAGGAGAGCTAGAGAAAACGTCTTGTTTGATAGTTGAGAGGGTATCGGGTTCGTAGTATTTTGTCTGAGCGAGACAGGATACCAGTTCTTGACCAATATTGACCTGTTTACCTTCAGGACAGAAGTAGTAGCCTGCTTCGAGAATTTCTAGCGTGTCTTGAGCGATCGCAATCCGCCTCATGATTTCTGCTCTAATTCGTTAGCACAAAATTAACAGACGATTAGCCTCTGCATTTTAGCGATGCCATTCAGTTCAACAAGATATAGAGAAGAAGTGAGCTAAAGCATCTGTAACCGTCATCGTTGTCATATTTCCCTCCTCTTTAAACTCAAAAAATAGACTGTTAGCATAGCCACACCCAAGCAGATGGCGAGACTCGAACTCGCATAGGCAGTTTACAAGGCTGCTGTGTTGCCATTAACACCACACCTGCAATCAGAAAGCAGACGGCGGGGGTTGTTCGCGTCAGCGTTCCCGTTCGGCGTTAGCCGTTACCGAAGGCTAGGGTACACACATCAAGGGCTTACCATGCCCTTATGTTTCCGGTTACGCCACATCTGCTTGAAGCAGGCGGCGAGAGTCGAACTCGCATCAGAAGATTACGAAACTTCTATGCTTGCCATTGCACCACGCCTGCAATTTGGTGGCGGGGGCAGGAGTTGAACCTGCTGATAAGAGGCTTATGAGACCTCCAAGCCTACCCTGGCTACTTCACCCGCATCGCACCAATGCCCCTGACTGGACTTGAACCAGCAACCTCTTCGTTCTAAGCGAAGCGCCTCGTGCCAATTGGGCTACAGGGGCAAAATGATTGGTCTATTCGTATTCGGGCTTTAACACCCAATACCCCTGGCTGGGATCGAACCAGCATAAACTTTGCACTCAACAAAGTATGTCTACCTGTTGCATCACAGGGGTAAATCGGGGTGGCAGGATTTGAACCTGCGACCTTCAGCTCCCAAAGCTGCCGCGCTAGCCAAGCTGCGCCACACCCCGTTAATGCTCCTGGTGGGATTTGAACCCACACATAGACTGTTTTTAAGACAGCCGCCTACTTCCAATTGGGCTACAGGAGCGAGTTTTTATGCTCCCGGTGAGACTCGAACTCACACATAGACTGTTTTTGAGACAGCCGCCTACTTCCAATTGGGCTACAGGAGCGTGATGAAAGCTGCCCTCTCAGGGGCAGAACTGGGGAGGCAGGGCTTGAACCTGCATTTTTCCGCTTTCAAAGAGCGGTGCCATGCCATTAGGCGACTCCCCAATAAATGCCGAGGTAGGATTCGCACCTACAACTTCATAATTCAGAGTTATGCGACTTGCTATTCGTCCACTCGGCAATGAAAGGCTGCCCTGGTAGGGATTGAACCTACGACCGTTCGCTTAACAGGCGACTGCTCTTCCACTGAGCTACAAGGCAATGACAGCCCCCCAGGTCAGAATCGAACTGACGACCTCCTGTGCTTCAAACAGGCGCTAACTACCAACTGAGCTACCGGGGGAAGTTTCAACGGAGAGGACAGGATTTGAACCTGCGTTAGGTAAAACCTAATCAGACTTTCCAAGTCTGCGCCTTAAGCCACTCGACCACCTCTCCAAGTTGACGAGAGCGGAGGAACTTGAACCCCCACGTCTACCCTCCGGGAAGCAAGCTACGGTTTCGTAGACAGAGAGTTTATCCAGTTAAACTACGCTCTCAATGGCGCGGGGACTGAGATTTGAACTCAGATCATCGATTTTGGAGATCGAGATGTTGCCAATTACACCATCCCCATATACGATTTGAACTTTGAATCTAAAATTAAAAATCCAAAGTCCAATGGGTCGGGCAGGATTTGCACCTGCAACCAAAAAAGGACGATTTTACAGACCGCTGCCCACCCTAATAGGCGAGCCGACCCAAATGAAAAAGGCGGAGAGGACAGGACTCGAACCTGCAATGGGTTGCCCCAAACTTCTTTAGCAGAAAAGCGCTTTTACCATTCAGCCACCTCTCCAGATAGCCCCAAAGGGATTTGTAGGCGAAGCCTTCTCGAAGGGTACCCTTGTACTCGCCTTGAGGGGGCGATGTCCTAAACCGCTAGACGATGAGGCTTTGAGTAGGAGTAGTAGGAATTGAACCTACGACGAGCCTCTTATGAGAAGGCTGCTCTACCACCTGAGCTATACTCCCTCGATTGCAGTCTTGAGGGCAGTGGGAGTAGCAGGACTCGAACCTGCAACCATACGGTTAAGAGCCGCCTGCTCTGCCAATTGAGCTATACTCCCTTTGAGAGGTCGAGGTGGGATTTGAACCCACGAATTTCTCTTTTGCAGAGAGACGCCTTAAGCCTCTTGGCGACTCGACCTCGGCGATTTGGGCAATTTACAATCTGAAAGAAACAGATACTAAATCGCCCCATAGTCCCAACGGGGTTTGAACCCGTATTCCAGTATTGAAAGCACTGTGTCCTAGCCGCTTAGACGATGGGACCTTGTAGCGAGATGAGATTAAGAATTTTTATCTCTATTTGCTGAACGAGGCTGACGGGACTTGAACCCGCGACATCTTGTTCGACAGACAAGCACTCTACGCAACTGAGTTACAGCCTCATCAATTCAGCAATCTTGCTACAAACGTGTTACATCTCCGGGCTGTGGGGGGCATTGCTTGCTAGGCTATCCCCCCACTTGAGATGTCTGTGCTTAATTAAAAATGCACAGTATCAATCGTTAAATAGGTGATTTCTTATTCAGTTTTCAAGGTTCAGAAAAAGATGGAAAATATTTACAGAAATAATCGCCTTTCTAGGTAATAAACCTGTTGGGTATTACGCCTAGATTCAGCAGTTTTGGTTTGAGTGAGGTGTGTATTATCCGCTTGTTCAGTATCTACTTCAGATTTTTGGGAAGTAGGCTGATGCTGCACCTCAAAGGATTCTGGCGGATGCCAGCCTTTATTGATTCGTTGGATGTAAAGTAACATCATGACTTTTTTGGGTTAGAGGTTTTTGTCTCTTCCCCTCTTTCAATATATTTATACTACATAAATACTACATAAAGTGTCAAGGGGTTGGGAAAAATATTTTTATAATTTTGGAAAGATGCAGGAAATAAACCTAAACTCCTGACTGAGCTTAAGTTTTATGCCTGACATTTTGCCAAGTCATCTATATATATAAGGAATTGCAGGCTGTAGTATGGGATGTGCGATCGCTCATCCCCTGGTGGATGGTTCCCTGGCAGATAGCACTGACGCAAGACAAAATCGAGGGTCACTGACTCTAGAGCGATCGCTTATCCTACAAAAACTTAGATTGAAAACGCTTCAATCTCGCTATTACTCCACTCTCGCCGCGATCGCTCAGCGATAAACGGTCGGACTTTGAACTTCGGAGGGCGACCGTCAAAGACATCAATTCGCAAAAATGAGTAAGGTCGTCGCTTCTGCAACCCCTGACCATGACGACCGACAAAAAGCAGCGATTTTGCCACCAAGCGGGTGTCACCGCCCTTGATTCCCCCAAAATCCTCCGTCAATTCTGCTCCCTCAGACCGCTGACGGCGGAGACTGTGACCGCTGCCACCACAAACGATCCAATTGATATTGGAGTCACCGTATCCGGTATCGCCAGTTTGGAGATATTCCAGGCAGTGAGCGTGACCGTTCAGAATCAGATCGACCAGCGGACGCCCCTCCGCCTGGTTTCCGACTGCTTGCTTCACCGCATCTAACACCCGGCGGAGACGCTGACGAACTGCTAAAGTTTGCGCCTGGTGCCACTTCGTCGCCTCTGTAACATAGGGGGGATGGTGGAAATAAATGACCCGCCCGCGCACCTCGGCGGTATTCCAAGATTCAATCAGCCTTTGCCTCAACCAGTCCAGCTGCTCGAAATCAGTGACTGTCGTTTCGTCGGCTGCCAGTTGCTTGTTGATGTCAATCAAAAGTTCGTCGATTTGCTCTAGTTTGGCTTGATTGTCATCCAGCTGTTCAGCCTCTTCGGGTCGCCCGGAACTCAGTAGAGCTGAGGCTTCCATGATTTGAAGTTTCTGCCGTTCCAGGTCAGACCGACGATTTTCCAATTCGCTACGGTAGTCGTCCCCCTCTTGAGTCGTTGGCAGGGGGATTGGCGCATTGAAAGTATTTGAATCGAGTGCAAAGAAATCAATCCCACCGCTACGAAACGTGTAATAGCGGTTAGGTAAGCGGGTGAAGCGTCCCGGTTGATAAGAAAGACAGCGACCTGTATCCGTCTTGGCAGTGTAATGACGATCTAGATGACGAGCCAGTTCACTGTCGCTATTGAACGCTTTGAGGTAGTCAAGAAACGCTCGTGCATAGGCATTCCCTTGACCCGAACCGTGCCAGCCAATGTCCAAATCTAACTGGGAGCGCAGCAGGCGGCGTAAGGGCAGCGAAGCCTGGGCGATTAAACCATAGATAAAGGGTAGGTCATAGTAATCGTGGTTCCCTGGCACCGGCAAGAACGGCATATTAAAGACCATTTGATCGTAGGCAATGCGTTCCGGGCGATCGCCTCCTACCAAAAACTCTCGGTAGGGAGAAATAAAGTTTTTTAGGTAGTATTCGCTGGAGCCAACCAGATAGATCACGTCGCCGGTGTGCAACACGAAACGGCTCTGTTCGCGGTGGGCAAGCATGAGTTCTGCGATTTGTCGTTGGGGGTTGTATCCTCGATAGGAGCCGGAGCCACTATCCCCCACAACTAAAAATGAGAACTCCGGAGTGTCAGAAGCGCCATCGTCTAAAACCATCCGGGTTTGATCGATTCCTCGTTCCACAAGACTCGGTGCAAGCCATCGCACTCGTTCGTTCATCTTACGGATTTTGACCGAGATCGGTGGATCGGATACAAATTGCATAGCTGCTTTACTCCCAGATTTCTCTGTGCCCTCGTTGCTCGTCCCACTGCATGCTGATTGTACCTGCCTGCGTCCGCAGAAGGCTTCTATCGGTTTATATTAGTTTTCCGATCGGCGAGAGCGACGAGTAGCTTGCTTGTAGTCTAGAAGTATAGACACGATGTAATCTGAATCTATCCGCCGTTTTAATGTCTATGACTGAGCAACGTGATGCTGATTCGTCGTCAATGGATTCTCAGCAACCTAGCGAACCAACGGATGCTGTGACGACTGAGTCGGTCAATGATTCTCCCAAAAACCGCATTGCGGGTGTTTGGAACGACGCAACCGCACGCTTGAGGCAACTGCTACCTGTAGAACAAGTGGCACAAAAGACTGTTGGGTGGTTTAGTGTCAGCGAAGACCGAGTTGCAGAGATTTTGGAGACGGTTCGAGCCGAACTCCCAACTACGGAAGCCTTGTTGATTGGGAAACCTCAAGCTGGAAAAAGTTCGATTGTGCGGGGGCTGACGGGCGTTTCTGCTGAGATTGTCGGTCAGGGATTTCGCCCGCACACGCAACACACGCAACGGTATGCTTATCCTTCTAGCGACGTGCCGTTACTCATTTTTACGGATACGGTCGGGCTGGGAGATGTAAATCAGGACACTCAGGCGATCGTTCAGGAGTTGGTTGGCGATTTGCAACAGGAGAGCCGTTCTGCCAGAATTCTGATTCTGACGGTCAAAATTAATGATTTTGCAACCGACACACTGCGACAGATTACGACTCAGCTGCGTCAGCAGTATCCAGATATTCCCTGTCTGCTAGCTGTCACCTGCTTGCATGAGGTTTATCCTCCCGGTACTAACGATCATCCCGCTTATCCACCCGATTATGAGGAGGTTAACCGAGCTTTCGGTGCCATTCAACAAGCGTTTGCCGGAGTGTGCGATCGCTCCGTTATGATTGACTTCACCCTGGAAGAAGATGGTTACACGCCGGTATTTTATGGCTTAGAGGCGCTGCGAGATACCTTGGCAGACCTCCTACCAGAAGCGGAAGCGCGGGCGATTTATCAATTATTAGATAAGGGCGCTAGCGAACAAATTGGCAACCTCTACCGAGATGTTGGACGCCGTTATATGTTGGCATTTTCCATCATGGCAGCCGCGATCGAGGCGGTACCGTTGCCATTTGCCACCATGCCTGTCCTAACTGCCTTGCAAGTCTCAATGGTCGGTTTGTTAGGAAAATTGTACGGGCAAACCCTGAGTCCATCGCAGGCGGGGGGGGTCGTTAGCGCGATCGCGAGTGGTTTCCTAGCACGGGCAATCGGACGGGAGTTAATTAAATTCTTACCGGGTTTTGGGAGCGCGATCGCTGCTTCCTGGGCAGCTGCCTACACCTGGTCATTGGGCGAAGGTGCCTGCGTTTATTTTGGTGACTTAATGGGGGGTAAAAAACCCGATCGTCAGAAAATTCAGTCTGTGATGCAAGAAGCGTTTAAAACAGCGCAAGAACGATTTAAAGGAATCAAGCGTTGATAAAACCTGTGCCAATTTGCATTGCAGCAAGAACTGAAACAGCGCATTTTAGCTATCTTTTCAATTGGAAGACCAGGCAGAGGTTATTTGTAGTATTAATATTGAGTCAAGATTAGTTTCATCAAATTCCCATCTAAAAAAAGCCAATCCATCCAAAATCCCATGTGTAAAATAACGATTAGCCAAAACACTCCTTGGTAAGAAGCTTTGCTACTCTTATGGCGTAGTTTCTGTTGGGCTATAAATGCACCTAGCCATCCACCTGCTAATTCACACAGATGCAGAGTAACTTCTGGTATTCTCCATTGCCCCTTTCTTGCACGAGATTTATCTTCGGCGTAAATTACAAACGTAATGAAACCCATCACTGGATAAAGGATTAAAACTATCACTGGATAAAGGATGAACCTCATCACTGTATTAACGATTAAAGGTGATGCATTGAAAATTATGAAGGTAAATTTAATAAGTCCTAAAAGAGGTAATATATACAGCAAAAAAGCTTTCAAAGCCAAAAAAATCCAGATGATTTAGGTTGAGATATATCTCCTTCAATTAATGCGCTTTTAGCTCGTAATTTTCCATTCTTTTCAACTGCTATTTGATAGTATATCGTCTCACCTACTTTTGGACGTTGATTAGAATTCTTTAGCGCAGTGATATGAATAAAAACCTCTTGACCTCCCTTTTCTGGTTTTATAAAACCAAAACCCTTATCGTCCTTCCATACTGTTAGCTTACCTTTATGCATAGTAAGTTCCCTAAAGTAACCTTATGTCCATATCAACTAGAAATCAGCCTTTAGGCGTGCGTTTATTCCAATTCTCATAACGACCTAGCTGCCTAATCAAAGTATCCGTGCTGCTGAGTATAGCTAACACTCGTTTCGCAGAAATACCCGTAAATATAGCGGTCTAATATTTATTCAACCATCCCTAGTGGTTTAACACACTGATTCGTCATGATGTTTTACAGGAAGCGGTCTAGCATCCCAAAATAGTGATTAATCAAAGTAATGGGATGCAAATAGCAGGGTTAAATTAGATGGTGAGCAGCGAATAATGATGAGAGGTTAGCTTTCCTGCGTTATTTAACTTCAATGCACTACATCATAAGACAGTTGCACAAGACCAGAATCATAAGTTTGACATTTAGTAAGATTCAAAGATTGAGAAATTGTTCCATTATCAAATAATGGAATTCCTTCACCCAATATCGTTGGATGTATTGAAAGAATTAGCTCATCTACTAGGTTCTGACTCATTAAGGCATGAGTCAGTTGAGATCCGCCAACTAACCAGATATTCTTTCCATCTACCTGACGCAATTGCTCTACAAATTCCGTGATGTCTTCCCTGATAACTTCAGCATTGCTATCTGCTGGAAAGAGAGGATTTTTTGTAAACACATAGCTTTTTACACCTTTGTAAGGATACTCACCGAAAGTCAGCACTTGCTCGTAAGTTTTCCTACCCATCAGAAGAGTATCAACACTGGCGAAGAATTCTGAATAGCCGTAATCTTGGTCTGTAAATAACCAATCAATGTCGCCAGACTGCCGCGCAATATAACCGTCTAAACTGGATGCAATGAACAGGATAACTTTACGCATTGCTCTTTTTCCTATACCTTTTCCTTTGCTGGTGGTACGATGCCAAGCTTATTCAAACCTTTATCCAGTACCTTTAGTAACTGAAAATCTTGCTCTGGCAAGGGATAAGTGCTACTGGTGAACAATCCTGCACTTTGAGAAGGGCGCTTTTCTAGGAAGGAGAATGCTTGTCGAAACTGATGCGGTTCTGCTTGAATTGGCGAGTCAAAATGGCAGGGAATAATTCGCTGAAAGTCCCAACTTGCTACCTTATCTGCCCATTCGATAGTTTCTTTCGGTGCGCGGTTGAGAATCAAAGTTTGTAGAATTGGTGCCACAAACAGACGACCATCTCCTCGCAGCGCATCGAACGACCGCTTCCAATCTGGCTTCCATCTGAAGGGAAACAAACCGAAATAAGCTTTCTTAGAACGTTCCGGTGCTTTGAGAGCATTGCGAAACACTTCACCCCATTTGGGGACTTCTAGTACGCCTGGTTGGAAGTACAAAGTAAATAGGGAGATGCGCTGCCATCCCTTCCGGCGATTTGCCTGAGTGTTGGCAACGATATCAGATGCCTGCTCCTTGGCATGGAACAGCAAAGGATAGGGATCTAATTGGACAATTGCAGGCGGATCTTCTGGTATGGAAATTACCGAATCGGTTACAAGTAGCGTGCGCGATCGCTTGTGAAAAAATGCAACTTCCGCAAACTTACCCGGTCCCAGGTAGATAGGACCCAGTATCGCGTAGTCAAACTGGTTGGCAAAGGGAGTGGTGCTACTGTCTTGTGGAAGTACCTGAGTGCGTTTGGAAGGCAATCCCAGCCAACTGAGGGGGAGATTGAGGGGAAAACTCCACTGAGAAGGAGCCACAAAAACCTGTGCAAGCGGAAAACATCTGGCAAAGGGACCCACGAAGACTTTGTGTTCTAGTCCAGAAATAGTGGGTAGGATGATGTACTTGACATCTCCGTGTTCTGCTACCAATTCTTTAACAAGCCGGATACACTCAGGAGTCGGCGCAACCGGCGCATAGACGAGCAAACCCCCTTCATCTAGCTTAACGACCGTCATGCGAATGGGCACGACAACGTAGAAGATGCCCTGAAGCTGGTCAAAAGTCCAGACTGTATCCTGAACGACTTCTTTGCGGATTGTCCGCCGACTGCCAAAAGGATAGAGAGGCAAAGTGAACCAGAAAGACCAGGAAAAGTCCCTCAGATGAATCTGTTCTTCGTTTAGTGTGCGTTCATCATCAGCCACTTCACGACCCCCTTCCGCATTCGCTCAATCTGTGTTTATTTGAACTTCAGAAGTTGGAGTTTAGCAAATTGTCGTCACAATAAACTACATTTTTGTTAAAACTCAGCCTGCTTATACCATTTTAGATTTTAGATTTCAAATTTTGGATGGTAGAAGACTGGCTGCGATCGCGTACAGCCCTTTGGGCATGAAAACAGCGAAGCGAGGCGTTAGCCTAGCGCTGACTTGTCAGTTCGCGTCCTTGCCAGTAGCCACTAACAACAATTTATTTGTACTCTAGCGCCCCTAAATGATTCCTGAAGGCGAGATACCCGAAAACTCTTACGGAGTCGGGTATCTGAAGGGTTAGCTCACCACTCAAATGCTAGGATTGCGACTACACGCTATTGAAGGCTGAACGCGGTTTCTGGGCGATTGCACAAGAACTCCGGAATTTGGGATTTTACGGTTGAAGTCTTTGAGATGGTTTTTTTAAAGAGCGATCGCGTCTATATGTCACGGCTAACGGAGTGTGGCTTGAGATGAACCCAATTTACTTAGTTACAGCCATTTTTCTCGTCTTTGTCACCTACACAAAACCTAGTTGGTTTTGGCAAACCCGAAAGACACTCCTCATTAGGCGTAGAATTGGCGATCGCGCTACAGCTATTTTTTGTTACGCACTTGTAGTAGCGCTCATCATCAGCGCGATTATTTAATAATCGCTCCCACAATCCTTTCCTTCTGCAAGCCTTGCTAGTATGCCAATGCCTTTGGCAAATCTTTGGCATACTAGCACTTTTACCTTTCGTTCTTTTCCTTGAAAGTCAAGCTAGAAATCATAGTTTGTAACTCGACTTTGTGTTGAGATTCTCAGGGAGATACGGCTTTCAATCCTGTAGCTGTCAGGATGACCGTAGATCCTTTTTTTACTGTTAAGGTTGTTGAAGAATTAGATTCTTCAGTTTGATCGGGACTGCTGATTGGTGTCTCAAGAATGTAAAAATAATCCCCATTCGCCCACCCTGTAGTGCAACTTCCATCCCGGCAAGTGATTTTACCTCCAGTTAAATTGATGCATTTTCCATTAGCATCACAACCACGGTAGCTAAGATTTCCCGTTCCATTGACTCCTGACCAAGATTTTGCATTACCAACCGTTATTGTCCACTCACCATTACTGAGAGTTTGTGAGTCAGTTGGAGCTTGAGAGTTTCCATCATCGATAATCTCCATTTTGGTGATGAGAGATTCTTGTTTGCTTTTGCCGCAAGGTTCGATGCTTTCGCAATCATTAACGGAGAGGATTTCATAAGAGTTACGAACTTTCTTAAATAAGAAAGTTTTTTCTTGTTCGCAGACTTCAAATGATGCGCCAACATTCCTCTCGATTCTGTTTTCATCCACTAAGGTGACGTAGCATTTGAGGTCGCCCTGTACCATGCTTTTGACGGTACCAATGGTTGGCTGCTCGGTTGAAGCTTGCTTATTTTTATCGCGTTTAACTTCGGTCTTCGTTTGAGCTTTATTAAAAGAATTAGTGCTAATTTCGGTGTTTTTTTCAGTCTTATTAGAAGGATTAGCTTTAATTTCGGTATCTGTTTGAGCTTTATTAGAAGAATCTGCCTTAGTTTCCGGGGCAATATTTGGTTGATTTTCCTGAGAAGCATTAGGAGGTGAGTTACCACAACTCACAAGCCAGACAGAGCAAATCGTGAATGCAATTGTCTTGGTCAAATTTTTCATGTTTGAGTTTTTTCCAAAATTGAGTGAGTGCATTCTTGATAACTACGCTTTTGGGTCAGTAATAGGTATCTTCACTTTAAATTCTGTGTTTCCCGAAGCGCTAGAAAGTCTATGTTTTCCCAATAAGTTCTAAAATCCATATAGACCAAGGGTTTTAGTTCGGAAAAAAGAAATTAATATTTGCTGTTTTTTGGCTAATCCTCTTCTCTTTTGGTGAGGCTACACATCAGATACCCCCAAACTCTGCCAAGGGAGCGCTCGCATCGCACAGGGATGACTGAGTGCATACGCCTATGCGATCGCTAGAAAAAAGAAGCTATTTTTTCTCTTTGCAAGGAGTATCGGGGAGAAATCAGGATTCTCACTACCGTTTTTAAAAAAAAGAATATTTTCTCCCTTTTTCAAGGAGTTTAGGCAAGCTCGTACCTTATCCGAAAAGGATTAGAGTCTGCCTTTGATCAAGAAATTTAGCGATTTTGGGTGGACTTGTTTGGATAGTGTACTTACTAGAGTGATTTTTCCCGTTTAACTGATTCAAACCTGTAAGAAGAATCACAGTAAAGGGAACTCAGAGTTATGACCGATGCCCGTCAAATGAAGATTCAATGGATTACTGCTGAATTCAAGCGGCTAAACGCACAGCTTTCCGAGCTTTTGGAACAACAAAAGCAGATACCAAGGGAATCTTGCGATTGGTGGCAATTGCAGGATCTGATTAGCGAAGTGGAAGACGAGATAGAGGCGTTGGTTTTTACCTCTAGTTGATTCATTATGCGTTCCCGATCGCTTCTATAGCAGTCTTGAGCCAATCAATGTAAGTTTGTTCTCTGCGGATCGCTAATTCTAGTCCGAGCCGTTGCAGAATCTGCTCGCGGCTCGCAGAGCGATCGCTTAGGGTTGGCAAGTCAATATTTTCACACTCAGCTAGCTTTTGGCGGCGTGCGGTTAGTTGCTCCTCTAATAGTTGAAGGATAGCTTCATCCGGTAACTGCGCCGCAAAATGCAACTGCACGAGCAAGGGATCTCGCACGGTTGGCAAGGGCTGAGGGCATTGCAGCCATCGGATTAATTCGGCTTGTCCTGCCTCCGTCACGCTGTAAACTTTGCGATTTGGGCGATCGCTCTGAACCTCTACAGTACAGGTAATCCACCCTTGCCCAACCAGTTTATCGAGGGTTCTGTAGATTTGGGCTTGGTCTGCGGGCCACAAGTGAGCAATACATCGATCGAAGCAGCTGGTTTTCAGGTCGTAACCCGTCCTCTCTTCTTGCTGAAGTAAACCCAGAATTGCGTGTGCTAGAGACATAGACGGTTTTCCGAAGAATGAAGTAGTGGAAACTCTATTGGTTACTTACGATCTTATGCTAGTATATGACTAATCATATATAGGAGCAATCAAGGTAAATGAGAGGAATGATGGTTGGCTCTGATAAAGAACAAAACGGCTTGGTCTTGAGTTGAACCAGGCACCAGCTTCTTGCCGACTGGGGTTGATGACCCCATTTAGATAGATTTTCATACTCTGCAAGTGCTGGTTATCCGCATATTCTTCGCCAGGGTTCTTATTAAACTGATAACTAAGGCATCAAGGAGACAGTTGATGACGACTCAAATACGAACGATGCGAACGGTTGCAGGCATCATTAACAGTGTCGAAACGCTGGAGGGTGAAGGGATGCTTGTGCGCCGCCCATTCCCTAAAAGCGCCTTTTCCCACTTCGACCCCTTCCTCCTCCTTGATGAATTAGGGCCGGTTGATTTTGATCCGGGTCAAGCAAAAGGAGCGCCGGATCATCCCCATCGGGGCTTTGAGACGGTTTCCTATGTCCTTGAAGGGCGCTTGGAACACAAAGATTCACAGGGTCATGCAGGACAGTTGGGTGCTGGTGATGTGCAGTGGATGACAGCAGGAGCGGGTGTTGTCCATTCAGAAATGCCAGAGCGAGAATTTGCTCGGTCTGGCGGACGGCTTCACGGACTGCAACTTTGGGTGAATCTGCCTCGGCGGGACAAGATGATGAAACCTCGTTATCAGGAAATCTCGGCGGAGCAAATTCCCACTGCTCAGACTGATGATGGCTTGGTAAGGGTAAAAGCGATCGCTGGAGAAGCGCTGGGAGCGAAAGCAGCGATCGCAACGCAAACTCCGATAATGTACCTGCACTTCACGCTCCAACCGGGCGGAACAGTGGTTCAGCCGGTGCCAAAAGAATACAATGCCTTTACATATGTGCTGGATGGAGAAGGTTTGTTTGGTGCAGACAAGGAACGTGCAGGAGATGGGCAGATGGTGTTGTTTGCACAAGATGGTGGGGAAGTAGCGATCGCCAATCCATCAGATGCGCGATCGCCATTGGATGTGCTGCTCATTGCAGGCGTACCGCTAAACGAGCCAGTTGTCCGCTACGGGCCATTCGTGATGAATACCCAAGCAGAAATTGTTCAAGCAATTGAAGATTATCGTAACGGGAGGATGGGTTCCATTGACTTCTAACACACTGCTACAACGAATACATCAACATCAATATCTGCGCGATCTGCGGAACAAATTGCTGCACCTCCACCGGGTGTTGCTTGACACAGAACGCATCACTTACGAACAGGTGCGCGGACGGGTATCAAACACAGAACTCCTGAAACTTGTGATTGAGCACGAACAATTTGCGTGGCTGCATCGCCTTTCTGAGCTGGTTGTGCAAATTGATGAAATGCTCTCTAGCGATGAGCCGGTATCGCTGGATGATATCCAAAATCTGATTACCAATGCCCGCACGTTGCTGACGCCGTCAGAGCAAGGCAATGAATTTGCCCGGAAATACTACAATGCTTTCCAACGCGAACCGGGCGTTGTGTTGGCACACGCAACGGTATCAGAGCTGCTTGCACCTGATAAATAAGGCTAAGTGAAGAAAAAGCACCGCAATTTACCTTGCGGTGCTTTTCTATTGGTACGGAAATCTTTGAGAGTCCTTTAGTGCAAGCAACGATCTAGGCTTCATCTAACTAACGTGAGTTCGGGATAAAAAAGGGCGGAGCAGATACGCTGAAAGTGCTGAGTTCTCAAGTATCTACCCGCCCATGCTTAGTTTAGAAGCTTTGTTTTGCCACGTCGATGATT
>NZ_JAMPKE010000049.1:0-31452 GCF_039961955.1 Trichocoleus sp. DQ-A1 | reverse complement strand
CAGGAATTTATCGCCCAGATGTTGGGCACGCGCCGTTCTGGCGTCACGGTGGCGGCTGGCACCCTCAGCAAAGCGGGAACGATTCGCTACAGCCGTGGCAAAATCACCATTCTCAATCAAGGCGACTTGGAAGCGATCTCCTGCGAGTGTTATGGGATTATCAAAGCCGAGTTCAGTCGGTTGCTTAACACTGAACACAGTTAGATGGAGTTACACAAATGCAGCTAGCTTCTTGGAAGCAGACACTCCGTACTCCAATTCCAAGGTGGCAAAGATTCCAGCATCCTCAGCTTCTTGCTCGGTTTTCCCAAATGCTTTCGCCTACTGTGCTTCTAGGGCATGAACATAATCGTCGCCAAGAGCATGGACAGATTCAACAGCAATATTGCGGAGTAAGCGAGCGAGCGAGCGCAGCACCCAGTCCCGATCCAACGCCTACAATTACGGCAACTTTGAAGAGATTTAATCAGTTCTAACCTCATTGATTGGTAGCCTTACCTCAAGAACACCTGGAAAATAATTACGATGACACAACTGCGTGCCTTGATTTTTGACATTGATGGAACGATGGCAGATACCGAGCGAGATGGTCATCGCGTTGCTTTCAATCGTGCCTTTGCTGAAGCTGGTTTCGATTGGGATTGGTCAGCTGAGCTGTATGGAGAGTTACTTGAGGTTACGGGGGGAAAGGAACGCATTCGCTTTTACTTGGAGCAGTATCAACCGGATTTCGAGCCACCGACTGACTTGGACAAATTTATTGCCGACATTCATGCGACCAAAATCAAATGCTTCCAACAATTGGCGGCTGAGGGGGCTATGCCGTTGCGCGTAGGAGTGAAGCGATTGATAGAAGAAGCCCGAACTCAAGGAGTTCGCTTGGCGATCGCAACAACAGCTTCATGCCCCAATGTTACTGCCTTATTGGAACATACCCTTGGAGCCAATAGCCCTGACTGGTTTGAGGTAATTGCCGCTGGTGATATCGTTCCTGCCAAAAAACCAGCACCAGATGTCTATCAATATGTCCTACAGATGATGGATTTAGAGGCCCAAGATTGCCTTGCGATTGAAGACTCGTACCAAGGTTTAGAAGCTGCCTGCCAACTAGGTTTGAAAACGGTGGTTACGGTCAACGAATACACGCAAAACCAAGATTTTTCCGGTGCCATACTGGTATTAAATCACCTGGGAGAACCAGAGCAACCCTTTAGTGTTCTTGCTGGTGATGCTGGAGATGCAAGTTATGTCGATATAGCATTGGTACAGCGTCTCCACGATCGCTAACGTTTGAGAAAGCGATCGCCTTTCTCTTGATGAAACAGGACAAGGAGAATGTGCTGCACATCGGATAAAGACAGGTTCAAGTGAAGGTGGACAAACTTGTACAGTGCCAATTTAAATGACATCGAGACAATTTCGTGTCGCCAAGCAAAACTTTCCTATGTCAGGGTTACAGAGAGAGTTTGCTAATGATAAATCTTAACTTTCCTTGCATCTTTTTTTAAATTCTGGGATATTGAATTGAAAAAACTAATTCAGATAGAAACTTATGGCAACTGAGCAAGAGCTTCAATCTCTTTTTAATACCTTGGATGGCGACCAAGATGGCAAAGTATCGAGTAATGAGCTTTATTTAAGCCCTGCGTTAAATGCAGTCATTTCAGCAGAAACAGGTACTAGCCCCCAGGTACTGCTAGCGACGTATCACGATGAAGAGGGTAATATTACCTTTGAAGACTTGAAACAAGCTGTTAAGAAAGCAGGGAATTTAGAATAAGCGCGAGCGCACATTCAGCAGCGATTGGAATAGAGACACTTATCCAAGTGGATGAGTGTCTTTCCTGATAAAGGTTTCAGCAATTCGAGAGCAGAAAGTAATCGCTGACTACCAAGGATAAGAACTTGCTTCTTATCCTTCCAATTCGCAGGGATTTAAGCACCAATTGACATTAGGAGTGTAATGTCAAGTTCTGGTTTGGGTTGTTGAAGCATGGTTATTGAGCTGAGGATTGTTTTTGAAAAGAGACGTTTTCACAGGCAATGGTTTTCAACCCTAGCAGGTGCTAGCTTATCATCCTCTATCAAAATATCAAATTCTACTTGACTAAGACATTTGAGGTACATCTGTTCCAAATCGTTCAATACTGCACTCGCCTCAGTACCAAATTTGTAGTATTCAGTTAAACTACCCAATCGATAGTTTAACGGCTGGTAACGATGCTTGAAATATAGCTCAACGTTGCCTCTGTGTTCCCAAGTACCCAGTACCTTAAGTTCCACGGTTTTATAGTGGCAGTATAAATCCCGCCTAATTTCTACCATTTGTTCTTCAATTGTTCGCTTAGTTATACCAATTTTAGATAGAGTTTCACTATCAGTTTTTACTTCTAGATAGTACAAGCGATGCTCCAGAATTCTTTTGAGCTGAGTTCGGTAAAGCCATAAATCAATTGAACGTTCTTTCAAATCTAGGGCTTTAAGAACCTTAGCCAGTTTCACCTGACGTTCTATATCAGCTAACTTCTTAAGAGGCTGTTTCTAAAGAAAGTTAAAGCGACATGAGAGAGCGAGTCGAATCTTGGTCAAATAGAAGTTAGTAGTGCTGGTTCACGCTCATGACTCGAAAGCCTTATCCCAGTGACCTCAAAGACGCAGAATGGGCACTACTCAAACCGCTGTTGCCGCCAAACAAACCGATTGGCAGCCCACGGGAAGTGGAGTTACGGGAGGTCGTCAATGCGCTGATGTACGTTGCCGACAATGGGATCAAATGGCGAGCGATGCCCCATGATTTTCCGGCATGGGAGACGGTGTATGGGTACTTCCGGCGCTGGACACATAGTGGGGTGTGGGAGGCAGTCAATCAAGCGTTGGGTCGGCAAGTTAGGGTCGAGGCAGGTCGCGACGAACAACCAAGCTTGGGACTAATCGATAGTCAATCAGTGGAGATGGCTCAAAAAGGGGGCCTGAACACGGGGTTGATGGCAACAAAAAGGTCAAAGGACGCAAGCGGCACCTGATTGTCGATGTGTTGGGCTTAGTCGTGTCATGTTTTGTCAGTGCTGCAAACGTTGCGGATGTCAAAGCAGCGCCCGTAGTCTTAGTTCCAGCATTGGAGAACAATCCTCGCCTGGTAAAAATTCTGGCTGACCAAGGTTATCGGGGTGCGATTGCGGTTGTGTTGCAGATGGCATACGACTGCACGTTGGAATTGACTGAGAAACTGGGACAGGGCTTCGTCGTTGAACCGTGGCGGTGGGTTGTGGAACGGACATTTGCATGGCTGGAAAATGCACGGCGTTTATGTCGAGACTATGAAGAGTTACCAGAACATCACGAGGGCTTTATCTATCTGACAATGATTCGATTGATGCTGCGCCAACTCACTCAGAATCAGCGAACTCGTTAATCGTTACTCTTCTTTAGAAACAGCTTCTAAGGAGAAGTGGCTCCTGAATTTGATTAAATTCCTTTAATGGCAACGCTCCAACTGGAATCTGACCAAGTTGGGTAAACTCGTAGCCGGGAGGATTTTGATAGGGATTCTTCTGTAATAGTTTGGCTTTGATTAATGGCTTGAGTTCACCAGAGAAGGGGATGCTCCATCCGTTCTGACCGCATGATTTCCACAGGAGTTTTAGCAATTGTAGTGCCTGACCTGATAGCTCGATATTGAAGTTGTCATACAAAGGTAGGGTGGGAAACTCTCGCTTAACCGTTACGGAGCAGCAGGTTTGCCCGGTATGAGCGAAATGATGTTCTTTGACTTGGCCCTTCTTCGCAACTAATTTGACTCCACAATAGGGGCAGATTAAATCACTTTTTCCACTAGGGACATCGGCAATATTAACCAACTTATTATCAGCATTGACCCCAAACTTTAGCAGCCACACATAAGCCATATAGGAAAAACTAGCTCCTCACGGACTATTGATAGTTAACTTCGAGGGTAGGTGAAATCAGGACAATGCGCGATCTATTCTCACAATCTGGGAACGTTAGGACTATCGCAGATGAGAAGGTGTGATAAACAAACCTGTAATATACCGCTGCCTTCTGCCTTAGTCCTTAGCCTGAAGAGTAAGTGCCAATTGGCACTCCTGCTATTGCGTCGCTCGAAAGTAGGTACCAATTGGTACGGGGAAAGTGCGCTGCCAAAGTGTAGGGTTAGCGATCGCTCCGAAGACGAAGATGGTGAAGACCAACTTGCCGCCGATGGTGGCAGTTTGCAAGCTGCTGTGGTGATAACTTGGAAGAAGCTGCCTTTGCTCGTCGGCAGTTGTATGTAGCCATGACTCGCGCTTAGGATGAGTTGCATCTCTTTGGGAATGGCAATGCCACCATTTTGAATGAATTGCAGCAGAGTCAGAAATTTGAGGTGGTCAGAGATCGAGGCGCAATATTATGACTACATTTCCCGCTCGCTCTGTTCAAACATTTGGAAAAGTCACTCAAAATTTGTATCTTTAGTAGATCGAATAGGCGTTTCTGTAGCAATTGGAGTAAATTGTTTGTGATCAGCGGAGTAGCATTGCATCAAACTCCTAGTGGATGGGAGTTTGCTAGTGAAGCGGCATTGGAGAAATTTGTATGGAGCAACCTCAAGCAACTATTTGGTGTTACTCCTCTCAAACAGCAACACGTTTCTAATGGCGAAATATGTGACATTCTTGCGGTGGGTGATGACAGAGGTCTTGTCATTCTAGAGTTAAAGAATGTAGAAGAGCGGTACCTGACTCAGCAGCTAACCCGTTACTATTCAAGCCTTTTAGAAGAAAGACCATTTCTGGAAGATGTTGACTATTCTCGTCCAGTTCGGCTCATTGGAATCGCACCGAGCTATCACCGACATAACTTAATTGATAGCAAGTACAGCCGTCTTGACTTTGAGTTTTTTCATTTCTTTATCACTAAGGATGAGGAAGGGTTCCAGTTTCATCTCCAAGAGCTAGGCCAGGAATTTGTTCAAAAGAAATATCTAATTCCATATCAACCAATTGAATTATTAGGAATAGATAGTATTCCTGAACCTCCAGAACTCCTTGTTAAATGGCTAGGGGGCTGCACTAAGGAAGAACAAGAAGGCTTTCTCAGAGTAAGAAGTAAAATTCTTACTTTTAATCGATGAATGAAGGAGATGGTTGATAAAAGACTTATCCAATATGGGTCTGGAAAGACGAGACTCTGTGCAGAAATATATTTTCAGCAGAAGTCACAAAAGCCTATTCTATTTCTTTGGTTGCCCACTCCTAATACCTACTTATTGCGTAGCTCTAGAAAGGTTATAGTTGGTCGTTTACGTGTTTGGACGAATGGACAGACTATCTCTCATGTCGGTCATGTAACAGAGGGGATTGGCAAGATGAGAACGGAGCAGGAATGGGAGCAGATACTACCTGAAAAACGCCCTCATATGTTTCAAAGCTTATCAAGTAAATCGCGTACTCCGGTTGCAGTAGAGAGATATTTAGGATGTTGGAATAGTACAGAAAAGCCAGATTTTTGGGATGCCCTATCAACTTTGGCTATAGAAAAATGGTTCGAGAGGGGATAAAACGAAACGTAGTGAACAGCATCAGACCTTAAACGAATTAGCTCTGATCCAACGGTCTAGGAATTGTTGTAAATTCTCATCGGCAGGCATCCTGTTTCATCCTGGGGACTCCTGTAACGCTAGTGTGAGCGATACACGCGCTCTCTGATTGCGTCCTATTCCCAGCAATAAAAGCATCCCAATCCCAACTTTGAAGGCTACTCGCTTCCAGCTAATTTGCGGCTGTTGAGTCATTGGTTACGGTCTATAGCCTCGTTTTCTGCCTGCAATAGATTCTTCTGCATAATACCTAGAAGTTTACCGCTATCTTTCAGCTGGATTTTGAGTAGATGAATTCATAAGTGCCAATTGGCACGCGGTGCTTGACCACTAAAACTAATTGGCATTTAGAAATACCTGAAGTTCTGCCAGCCGCTTCCGAATTTCCCTTAGCTGCGATCGCAATTGAGTCAACCGATTACGCCGCTCAATTTCCACAGTGATCCGCTTGTAACCCTGATTTTTGCCTCATCCGGCGCAATCGAATCCGAAGCCACAGCGTTTTTTGGGCATAGTTTTGCCTCAATAGTGTTCGCGTTAATATTTTACCCATCTTTAGCGCGAACACATTTGCCATTGCTTCCACTGGGGTCGGCATTGAGCCACCCTAATTTTTACCCTGCCAAGTGCCAATTGGTACTCGAAACTTAGAGAAATTTGGAGAAGAATTTGGACGCGATCGCTCTTTCCCAGCGCATACCAATCTGCACCGCAAAGATAAGGAGCGATCGCTACGCACAGTTAAAATTCAACGCCTCTATCCCGCTCAATCAGTCTTAGCTCCGAAAGCTTATACCAGTCTCTCTCAACGTCTGGTTCACCTCCACGCTCTTTCCAACCTACTAACGCCTCTTTTCCGTTGTCACGGAAATCCTGAATACATCCGTACCAGTTAGAAGTGAGGAGGCCACGGTCAACCAATGCAACCGCGGAGTAAAGCTCAAATTTTGGCTTCTCAATAACGGGTGAGGCAGTTGACGTATCTGGTGAGGCAGTGGGTGAGGCAGTGGGTGAGGCTGTATCCCCTACTGAGTCTGGATGGTGAGGCAGTCGAGGCAAATTTTGAACTTGATTAGAATTTGAATCCGGATCGGAATTTTCGTTGCAATGAAATGAAATTCTATTTTCTATTTCTTCATTTTTTTCTTGGGGTAAGGAAACTGCCCCGACTGCCTCACCATCCTTATGTAGCAAGGGTTGTTGCCTCACCAACTGCCTCACCACTGCCTTACCTGCCTCACCCACTGCCTCACTATCAGATGGGATTTTAGAAAAGTTAATGCCTTGGAGGCCGACATTGCCTTTCCCTAACGTGACTCTTTTAGCTTTGGGGAAGAGTTCCAAAAAACGTTTTAGGACTTGATTCATCCCCTTAACATTTCCATCGCTCCTCTTAGCCTGGTCAGTCCAAATAGGCTTGTTAGCGTCGCTATAAGTCAACGTTCCGTTTTCCTCGTACCAGTGCTTAAGCCGCTCCCAAACGTCGCCAACTTTTAGGATTCCTTCCGGGTCGTAGCCTAATCCTGTTTCCTGGCAGAACTGGAACAGGTGTGAGTTTTCGGCTTGGATTTCTTCGAGTGCCTTCTGAGTGCAGCTGTAGTCGATGCCCTCGCTCATCAGAGCAACCAATGCCGCCAGAATTTTATTTATGAAAGCAGGGAGAACTTCTTTCTGCAAAAATTCTCGATCGTATTTAAATCGTGGGTCTGCTTCCAGTTCTCCCTTGCTAGGGTCTGCACCGATTTTGAAAGTTTTGTTGAATGTCAGCACCCCATAGCGCCCGGTGATTGCCTCCAAACTTCCTTGCAGGTTGGGAGTGTCGTTGCAGTTGAATAACACGACTGCCTTTGGATTAAATTCCCACGCATCTTTTCCCTTCCTTTCGGCAAAAAGGGTATCACCAGTAACGCAAGCCTTCAAACTCTGAACCTTGTCGAGCTTAGCAAAATTAGCGTTTTCGGAACTCCACACAACGCGAGCATTTGGGAGTTGAGCTAGACCAAATCTATTTCCTGAATCATATGCTGCAAAATCTGAGATGGTAGCACTACAGATGCCTTGATATCCGAGCATTGCGGATGTAATTTCTTTTGCAACGTCTTTTCCGTTCGATCCATGTCCTCTGAGTAACAAACATCTAACCAACCGTCCCTTATATTTCCGAACTGTCGGTAAGTCGAGACAGGCAGCAATTGTTCTCAAGAAAATCTCCCGCTGCGGTTCGTCCAAAATAGCGAGTAGGCGATCGCAGTGTTGAGAATCGGCGTTTGGGTTGTAAGTGGCGATTGGCGGATAAATGTAATACTTGTCTGGATCGTGAGGAATCAATTCCCATTTAGGAGTTGACCCTTCCCAATAAATCTCTAGAACCCCGTTGGTGCAGTTTAATCCAGGAGGGTTAACCAGAGACGGATCGACTCCTAAGCGAATCTTGACCCAGTCCAGAACACCTCTCACTTTGCCTGCATTGGCGTAGGGGTATTTATTCCCGTTTTTCGTTTCAATTGCATAAGTGTTGCAGAAGTCCGAAATTCGGCGTAATTCCGACACGTCATCGCGTAACTCATAATGAGTCTCGCTCCATTCGTACAATTTTCCATTCAGGCAAATCCAGGGGTTGTCTTGATAGAAAAGGTTTAGAACTTGCTGAGTAACTTCCTCATTCGGGTTCGGGTCGAATGGGGTATCGCCTAGAGAATCCGGTATTGATAAAGGATCGTCTGATGTAGGGCTTAATGAAGAATCTGGTGAAGCCCATTCCTCTGCCTGCGGTTCCACCTTCTGAGGACGCCGCATCTCTACGGCTAGGTGGATTTCCTCTTCTAGCCGTCGAATAAATTCCTCTGGTTCCATTGCTCCTAAAATATCCACTGCATCTCCCTTTGAGGGTAGCTCTGGATGGATGTTAAGTGGATCGATAATTAAAAATGGCAATCCAGCCTTGGCGCAAACGCCTGAAAGTTCTTGGGCTTTTTTAGCACCTGTTTCATCGTTATCTTTTAGATGAACCAGGCAGCCTATGTGCGGCTTAACTGCTTGCACCATGCTTTCCAAACCAGCATTGTTCCAAGCGCTGCCCTGAAGGGTGATTGAAGCTAGTCCGATTTTTCTCAATGCTTCAACACACGATTCTCCTTCTTGAACTAGGAGGACGCGAAGATTAGGTGTAACTCTAGCTGCGTCCAATGCTTCATCTAGACGGTACGGCATCCAAGGGCGATCGCCTTTTTGAGGAATCGCTTTTCCTTCCTCATTTCGATGCCAGATGCGGAAAATTTTATCGTACCCTTTGGGTTCAGTGGCATCTGCCCACTGAATGCGAACTGCCCACTGATCTTCAGAATAGTTATAAATAATTTCGGATACCTCACCGTGCTTGTTATCAAACCTTGTAGAGGGTTGAGGTGAATCCGTTGCCGGTGCAGAGAGCCTGATAAGGTTCAGCTCACCCTGTGGGATAGGAGCTGGAACGATCTTCTTTTTTTTCTTTGAAGTGGTGATTATCCGTGGAAAGCGATCGCCGTTCTTTTGGCTCAAAGGCGCGATCGCTTCCCGAATATCTTTCGGTTCACACCCAGTGACCCAACAGTTATAAGCTCCATTGTTTGGGTTAATGGTTAGCTTTCCCTCGCACACCGGGCAGAGGTATTGATTCTTTCTGCCTTCTACTGGCGTCAAGCGCTCCACCCATTCTCGGATATCGAACTGCTTTAATTTAGGAGGTTGAGGCGGTGAGGTTGCTGGAGCTTGCTGCTGGTCAATCGCAATGGCTTGATTGTTTTCTTCAACGGGCTGAACGGCTGTCAATTCTTGCACAGGGTTTATGCTCCTTCGTTTGTTGTGAAGGAGGCAGTTACACAATCAGTTTTCAGAGCATAGGAAGATTTCCGGTATCACCAGTGATTCTCATTTCCCCAAAGCTACTCCTCGTCAAATTTCTCTTAACCTATGTACAACCTTTACATTCATCGACAATTACCGGGAGTCAGGGTAGTATGAATGTATTGAAAATATTAAAGCTTGGTTGGTGAGTTATTTTTGGCGGTGCCTTCAGTCTTCTATAGACTGGGTTCTTCTTGGATAACTTGCCTCCATTTTTTTTGCTTATTTTTGGGGTTTATTCTTTGTTGGAAATAAACCCAATGAAAACTTATTAAAGCATAAAAATAGTATATTTGTACTATTTATACACTGCGAGTTTTTGTAGTGAGCGAGGCTACCCAATTTTTCTTGGATCAGAAATCTTAGTGCGATCATTCCCCATCATTCCTCCTTGTTGCTAGGTGAAAGGGTTTCTTTTTGATGTTGTTCAACCTCCTCTAATCGCTCCAGCAAAAGGATTCTGACCTTTTTAGATAGCGATAACTCTTTCCATGCAGAATCAGAGCGTGCATTTTCTATGCGCTCTCGTAAGCCTTCCAAATCAACTGGAACACGGTTTGCCATGTCCATAAGTTTATCCCCCTTGATACATAGAAAGTTCGCTTAACTTAACTTTATTTTGTCTGTATTAAATCAAAGTGAATCACATTAATTCACTTTGTGCTATCGTAACAGACATAGACCAAAAACGCCCAAAACCCTCACCGCATAGCAAAATCAGGTGAAATTGGGTGACAGAGTTTTATTACCAAAAATCATCTCAACCGCCGACAACAAGCGGCATAGACGGATTCGACCTTAAAATTTTGGAGGAATTGAGCAATGGTAATGACCCAGCCAACGCAGGCTGAACTGACCCGAAGTACCCCAGCAATCGCCGCTGGAGTCGATAACGGGGCAGGACTGGTCAAGCTGGTATTTGGTAGTGGTAGCCAGCAAATGAAAGTTCGCACGCCCTCAAAAGTGCTGGAAATTAAAGAAGAATTACATGATGTTCTTACTTCAAAAGAAGGTGGACATTTCTTCTACTACTCAGGCGAAAGAGAAGACTTAATCGGACGAGAATTCTTAACTGGAACTCTCGCGGCATGGAAAGCACCAACCACTCACATTAAGTTGAGTGATGACCCGGTGCTAAAAGTCGAATATGCTTTGCACACGTTATTAGGAGGCTTGGCTACTCTACCTTTCCGCCCAGAGTGGAACTTGCATTTAGTGCTGTTCATCCACAACAAGCAAGTATTTCAAACCCCATTGATGAAGAAAACATCAGGCACTCATGTAATTAGTTTCAATGGCAGAAACACGTCACACTCACGAGTGAATCTCAAGGTTAGTTTAGTTACGCCTGAAGGGGCAGGTTCCTACGGATATTGCGTTTCATCGAAACCCGAACCCTTAATTGATAGAACTGCTCATGCCATTGCATTTGACTTTGGAACTTCTACAGTGATTCCAACTGTATTCGCTCCTAGTGGTGCAATTATCCATCGTCAAGTTTTGGAAGTGGGCGGATGTATCGACCTACTCAGTGCGATTGCATCTGACAGCGAACTCATTCAGTTCTTGGGTTCGGGGAAGGCAGGAAATGTCGAGACAATCCGACAAGGAATTGAGAATCAGAGCTTTCAATATGGCACCCGTAGCTTTAACTTCCGCAGCATTTACGCCCGTCATCTCAAGCTGTGGTTAAGCGATCGCCTACGCCTCGCCTTTAAAGAAATTCAGGAGTGGCGCGACTCTGCTCAAAGCTTTGTTGCGTGGGGGGGAGGGGTGGAAATGCCAGGAGTTGCAAAGATGCTTGCGACTCAAGGAATTACCGCTGTTCCCAAGGGAAGCTGGGCGAATGCAATTGGATTGCAACGGATGGCAGAAGGACGACTAGCAAGGGGGAAATAAGCAATGGCAGAGAACACCAGAGTTCGAGTTGAACCTGACATTGAACAGTATCTGAAGTCCCAGTCTGAAAGGGTTTTGGGTAAGCCAGTGAATCAATTAACGGCTGCCGATTTAACCACACTAGCCAATCGGATTGTTTATGAACATCGGCTGGCTCAACAGATGGCTTCGCAAGTTCCATTCACCAAGTTGTTTAGCTGGTTGATGAATTGGGTTCCTAGTGGTGGCAATAAGGTTGTATCGCTCGGTCAATCTAGCGAAGCACCAGCTTTGAAAGCATCCTTGTCAGACAATTTTGAATTTGATGCCGACTTAGGTGATTTGTTCGACAAAGATGAAGCCGCTTCATTTTAAAAAGTTTGTCAGTAACCCGCGGCAAAGTTTCTCAGGCTCTCACCGCGGGGTACTGGCTCCCATCAAGCACACGATCAGGAGTAACTTCAATCATGCCAAAATTTGTAGCCAGTAAGCCACTTAATTACTGGGTCAGCGCCGCTAAATCCGACCGGGCTTATTTAGTCATTGCCGAACTAGAACATCGATTCGGCAGCTACTTTGAACAACTGACTCGCCAAGAACTGCACGCCGTTTTGACTTATTGCGTTATTAAAAGTGACCAAGCGGATACCTGGTCATTAGTGGAAAACAGCGACCTCAGCCAGCAGGTTTGCGATGCTTTGGATTTGATTGATGAGTTGGAAGGGGACTTTCAGCTTGGCTTAGTCAAATTTCTCGTCGAGGCAATTAGCGTACGGGAAAATCAACCATGAACCCGATTTATATTGCCGATCACCTCCTGCCAATGGAGGGTGAACATCAGGGGCATCCTGACCGAATTGCAGACAGCCTGCGACGAATCGCTGACCACGCCGATTTATTTGAACCGATGCCAGACAGCCTGACACCTTCCCAACAGCAACAGGTGCAGGGATTCATTCAGCAGTTTCGTACCACTACAGAAGGTCAGGCAGCGCTTGTACAAGTCAAGCAAGCGATCGCTGGAGGGTATCGAAGACTTCATGCGAAGGGGGTTACTCGTGTCTAACAGAGAAATCTGGGCAGATAACCTTCGCAGTGTCGGAGTGCCCGAAAAACTTTCAGTTCAAGCCGCTGATATTCTCAGCCGACAAGATGCAGGCGAACTACCTTATTCCCTGCCAGAACCAGAGCAGCACATCGTAAGCAGTGCATGGCAATGGTATGCCGCTAAGCAACGCCAAGAAGAATCATGAAACACGCGATAGCGCTTGCAATTGGAGGGATTCTGTTAGCCCCTAGCTTTTACCTGGGCAGCTCCAGAATGCCCCTCTACCGAATCACAAAAAGGATGTACCAGAGGGAGATTGACCAATGAAAGACTATATCGGACTCGCTTTAATTCTCGGTGGGATTGGGTTTTACTTCATGACAAAACCACCTCAATCCGCTCCTAAAGATTTAGTCATTGAACAGCAGTATCAGCGCATCCAAACACTTGAAGCGGAAGCGCGAGGCATGGAAAGAGCGTTGGGTCTGAGTCGATAAACAATCAAGCGATCGCTTTCAGTGTTGAAGGCAATCGCACTTCACTACAAGGAATTAATCATGGACTTTGGATTATCTAAAAGCACCGCCATCGTCAAGTATCAACCGAAAAAATCAGCCGTTCATCGGGTACACGCGCTAGATAAAAACCTGGTTGGTTTAACCAAAAACTACTTTGGGATTGACCTAGCAGAACTCCCAAACATGACTGACCAGCAGCTCGCAGAATATGCAGATAGAGCCGCTGCGATGGCTCGACTTATTGAAGTGCTACCCATCCTCGAAAAACACTTCAAAACCCTGATTGAAGGGCAAGTGAAGTACGAACAATTTGTAGCAGATGTCCAAAAGGACGCCGCTGCTGCTGCCAAGAAAATCGATCAACAAATTTTAAATGTATTCCTCGCCGGAAAAGGCTACCAGCAGCACATCCGGATGATGAGCGAGAAAGCAGCAAACGGTGTCAGGCTGTTGGATGCAGATGGACGTAGCGCCCTCATGCTCGAACGAATGGACTTCCAAACTGCGTTACAAATTGTGGCACGTCGGCACCAAAACGGCACACGTCGCATTCAAGAAAAAATCCCTCAAATGGAGAGACGGGAAGCGTTGGCAGAACAGGTAAGAAAAGAGCGGGATGAGCGCAAGGATTTAATCACCAACGGCTTTCGTTCTAGTGCGTGTAAGAAAGGATTTTGGCAAGGTATTGGTGATTGGTTCAGCGGTCGTTAATTAAAGGTGAAAGCTGATGTTTAACCCTAGTAATCATCAGCCTCACCAAGAGGCTGATTACCTCTGTGATGAATCTCAAGTAGAAGAAAGTAAGGCAATCAAGTTTTATCGGTTCTCTAGGAACATCTCTGAGTTCGGTTTGTATTTTTCGGGCGGATTGACCCTAGCTCTACTCTGCCGATTAATTCCAGGAATGCTCATCACTTACGCTTTGTTATTAGCGTGTGCGACTGGTTATCTCGTTCTAACTGCCAAGGGAAATCCACAGGTAAACGCCATTATTGGTTTGGCAATCACTACCTCTTTAATGGGTAGCTTTTGGGATTTAATCATTAGCTTAATTTTAGTGGTTAATCCCCTGTGTTGGATAGGGATGATTTTGGCAGGATTCGCAGTTGGTTTATCGATATTTATCAGGAGGTCGGGGCAGTGAATCCAAAGCTAATTGTGTTGTCTGCGATGGCATTGGGTGTCATTGGTTCGGCTTTCGGAGTGCAAGGAAGTTTCGACGGCAAGCTTCACTACTGCCTCCCTGTAGAGAGTGGCTGCGAACAGCGCTCAAATCCCGACTGGATGCAACCTCCAACAGAAGCGCTAAATGTGCGACGAACCCAAGGCTCAGCAGGATGGAAATTGCTTGGTTCATTCGTGGCGATTGGAGGTTTTGCAACGTCAATGACATTAGCGCGATCGCTTTTAGAGAAGGAAATAGAACAGCAGAAATACAAAACTATTTGGGATACGGCTAATTTACAAAAAGCAAAGCTTCAAGCCCAGATTGAGTTTGAGTCATTTAATCAGAAAGCAATGTTAGAAGCCGCTGAAGTTGCTTACGCCACATTTGAGCCATACGAGCAGCCGCTACTGGATGGACGTGATTCGCTTGATACCAGCAATCAAATTGAACCGACCCAGGCACCAGAACAACAAATAACTGTTCAATCCCCGTCATCTGGTAGCCAGACAGAGGAAGGTTTATCAGGCACCATCTTAAACAAAGATTCAGAAACAATTGGCATGGCAATCTTAGACGGGCTGGTAGGTTCTCGCCGCTCTACCTTACTTGTAGGTAGCACCGGAGCAGGTAAGTCTGTCACCGAAGCCTACCTTCTCTCCAAGTTTCAACAGCGTTACCCGAATGCAGAAATTTGGGCGATTGCTCAGAAAAATGATTCCTTCGGTGGGTTGGACAAAAAAGGACGAGTAATTCTATTCGATGCACTTGACCCGTCAGAAGCATTAAGAGGGATTGACCATATCCACGGTATTTACGACAAACGCCGTAGGTTGCCCGAAAGTGCCAGAACCGATTTGAATCCAGTCCGGTTAATTCTTGCTGATTGGTTGAGTATCAATCAGGCACTAGAAGAATTAAAGAATGAAGAACCCGTTAAAAGCTCTAAATATCTCACCAAGCTGGCAGACATCATTTACAACGGACGTGAGCTGAATGTCTGTCTGGTTGTGGACTTACAGAGCTTTAATTTAGCTGCTATTGGAATGAAAGCAGACCGGAACAGTCGCAAAAACTTTAATCTCGTTGGATTGGGAAACTACTCAGTAGATGAGTTCGGCAGCATTAACGAATCTTACGGCGTGTTGTCTAACATGATTGGCAATAAAGACATGGTTGCCGATGAGGATGAACGGTCAACACTGCTAGCAACATTCAAAGAACTAAAGCCAATATCCAAGGATAATCAGCGCCCAATCATCTTCACCACATTAGAACCGAGTCGGGTCGCTTTACTTCCCGATTTGAGGCACTACAAGCCCGGTCAATCGGCACGGATGAAACTGGAAGGATATACCCCTGAATACCTGAACAGAATTCTGAGTCTTGAGTTTGACATTGATACTCCGGCACAAGAACCAGAATCCAGTGATAAGGCAGAAGTCATTCATGACAATGCTCAAGCTAAGGAAGTTTTGAGAAGTTGGTTTGCAGGTAAAGGATGGGTAAAAATCGGCAATGCGCGAACAATGTGCAAGCAACTTCGCAACCTAACTAAAGATTCAGATGAAGTACGTTCGCTCATCAATGAACTGGTTCGGGCATCACTGGTGAACGTAAATGACGCTGACGAATTTAACGTGGATGTGACCTCCTGACCAGACGCGAGAACCCTAGTCAAAAGCGCTAAATTCAATATTCGGTCAGTTAGGTCAGAAACGGTCAGACCCTTATGCAACAAGAGTCATAGCGGTCATCACTTCCGGTAATATCCCTGACCTCTGACCTCTGACTGACCCATCCATGACCGTTCTGTGACCTACCTGTGACCAATAGGTTACTAACCTCAATAAAGAATAAGGATGAATAAGTTTGTTGCCCAATTAATTGAACTAATTATGCGCTCGCTCCCAGATTCATTCGTGGAAGAAATCAATGCCGCCAGCTTAGATGAGTTGGATGAGAGAGGGCTAATCATCTGGGCAGATGGAGACAGCGATGAGAACTAAAAGCCGCAGAAGAATCAAAAATCTTTCAATCGCCAGTTTATTGATCGCCTGTAGTTTCGTTTTCGGTTCCAATTGGGACTTCGCCTTTGTATTCCAATCGAGAACTCTGGATTACTTGTGGAAGTTAAACAAGCTCATTAGCCTCTACAACCAAAATTTCAACAGCAGATATGAGTTCAACCCACCTTGGCTGTTCGACAAGATTTATCAACCCAATTAATTAAAAATCAATGGAGACTGGAAGCCGTTCTCCGAGTTCTGAGTTTGAGCAGAGGATAGAAGCTCTCCGCAGAATTCCTCTAGAACCGATTGATTACTGTAACCGCTGGGTACCACTCAATCCAAATAAAGGCTACAGAAAGAGCTGTATTAATGCTTTAACGAAAGCGACTGGATTGAGTTCACAGACGGTTAAAAACTGGGGGTTTAACTTTACCCGAAGACCCCAGAATCTCCCTCATCTACTCCGGCAACTTGACCTGCTCAATCAATTCCTTCAATTGGTGAAGACTGGAGCAATCACCCTTCCTCCCGACTTCCCACAACAGTAGTTGGTCGTGATTCAGTATCAGTTCTTGTGTTTGTTAATTCTTTCTAAGAAGTATGCTTTACCAATTTAGCAATTTTAACGTCTTTCAATTTTCCAAAACCAATGGTTTTTTAGTTTAAAAGTTTCCTGGCTATATGGTGAAGTATAGAAAGAAATATCTTTATTGTCTGACCTGTAAATAACGGTGTCACTCCTATCCATCCCATAGTCCTGCTGCCAGAACTTAATGATTGTTGTCTCTTTTTCTTTAGTAATTGTTACTCTTCCTCTGTTGGATTTGACACCCCCATTTGCCAGATAGTTATATTTGCAAGGAAGCTCAACACCAGAAGTCAGCTTTCCTGAATCTACTAAAGCGACTACCGCTTCAAAATCGGCTATTTTTGAATGAAAGCTGATTGGTGTAGTATAAGGAGTTTCGCTAAAAAAGACAGATGAGCAAATTACTAAACTCATTCCCCAAGGAATTAAAGCTTTTTTTCTTTCTCGTGCTTTGATGTGCTTCAAAAAAGAGAAATTGAGTCCGATTAACGCAGCTCCCGTCTTGAAATAAGTAAATGTTTTTGGAAGGAACGCCGCAAAAAAAACCCAGATAGGAATGCTAAGAATGCATAAAGTTGCTGCCCAAGCTACAGAATGCAATACGCCTAAAGTAATTTTTCGAGATGAATAGTTATCTGAATGCATTGACCACCAAGATGGCCATAGGCAAAGGAGAACAAAAAATAAATGAAAATCTCCCAAAAGCAGCAAAGATGTTAGGTGCCATTGGCTTAGCCACTCACTCCATTGGCAGCGAAAAAACTCAGGCAGTAATATTAATAAGCCGATAAACGCAACGATTCGCGAAAATATTTTAACTTGGGGAGTCAAAAATGACTGCTGATTGGATGCACCACCGGAACTATCATTCATGGTTTAGGCTGAAATCAAAAGAGAAAAGTATTTAGGACACCCTGTATTTCATCTGAAAAATATCTGGATGTTAAAATCCTACAAAGCTTCACTTAGATTTTCCGAAGCTAAGTTGTTGGAACTTACTTTTTGACACTATCTTTTATGCCCCTCAAGCTTTCCCAATCAACCCTAAGCGGTGAGAGGCTGTATCGCACATAGTATTTTTACTGAGTTTTGATTCAGCGTGCTTTTAATCAAGCTTTGAGATGAAGCTGGCTGAGGTAGATTGCACTCCAGTTCGTCCCCATTGGCACCCAGTCATTGAAAAGCCTCTGCTGTTTTTGAGCGACGGTTTCGCGATCATTGCCGACCCCAAGTGTGCATATAATTTTGATATTACGCACAGTTGGTTGCCGCATGTCTCATGTCAGTCACCTCTATTCGCAAATATCGAAAACAAAACTCGGCGTATAATTCGACGCGGTGTAAAAATGGATTCCGTCGCTCTCTAGAAGAAAATGAGCGCAGTCCGCTGACCATTCGCAACTATCTGTGCGACCTCGATGCTTTCATCCGCTGGTTTGAATTCCAGCAGTCAGTGGAATTTTTCCCAGAATTAGTGACCGCAGTTGACTTGCGCGAGTACAAGCGCGATTTATCCCATTCCCTCAAACCCCAGAGTATCAACCGCAAGTTGACAACCATCAAGGTGTTTTTGAATTGGGCACTCTCCGCGGGGATGATTCCATCCGTTCCGAAAATCCCCAAAGTCGTGAAAGAAAATCGTCGGGGAATCCGTTGGCTCAATCGCAGCGAACAACAGGCATTACTCACCCGGGTAGAGCAGGGTGGTCTTGAGCGGGACTTGATTATTGTCAGATTACTATTGAATACCGGGCTGCGAGTTTCTGAGCTTTGCGACCTTCACTGGTCTGACATAAAAATCACACCCAACAAAGCAATTTTGATTGTGCAATCCGGGAAGGGGGCGAAACGTCGAGAGATTCCACTCAACCATGATGCTCGGTCAGCACTCATAGAAATCGGTTATTACAAAAATCGTGGAGCCGTAAGACCCATCTTTATTGGGCAGCGGGGGCAACTCACCCCTCGCGGTATCCAAAGTCTGATTGAAAAATACAAAGGAGATTTGGAAGATTTCTCGCCCCATTCTCTCCGGCATACCTTTTGTAAAAATTTAATTGACGCCGGTGTTGGATTGGAAATGGTTGCAGCTTTAGCTGGGCATGAAAGTCTGGAAACCACAAAGCGATACTGCGAACCTTCCCCGGAAGATTTAGCCCTAGCTGTAGCGCTAATTAGTAAGGAGGAGTAATTCAAGTCCTTATTCCAGACTTGACTTGTACTGTTAACAAGATTTCTCCTATCGCTCTCAAGACCTCTCTAAATTGCTCAATCCCCTGGCACAGATAGAGGAAATATTTAAGCTCCCGCTCGGAAACAGCAGAGGCTTTTCAGTGACTTGGATGAGTGGAATTTTACTTCTGGCGTTCCTAAATCGATCTACTATCGAGTCCGTGCCAATTGGCACGGGCGCTGGGAGTGCAATCCACAAAAAATACCCGGTTGGAAGATTTAGAGAGAGTTGAGTGCATCAAATCTAATGCCGCACCTTACTCAGGACACCGGGACTTATCCCAACTGTCAGCATACCTAGAAGTCAGGGACGAACAAATCTTGGGAGCCTCCGCAATGCTATCAAGGCTATCCCCAATGATTGGACAGGTCGGGATAACAGCAAATACGGGTTACAGAATTCCAAAGACCCCAGCAAGATTGAGACTTACTACAACAAACGGCATGGGGCTGAGAAGATTACAAGATTTTGAACTTGGTCAACGAGACATTCTTAGATGGTGAGGCCTTAAAGTCTCAGCAGGGTAAGTAACGTTTTGTTGCTGTTCGCGAAAAAGCAACGAACCTACATGAGAGGTGTTACAGAAAAGAGTTATTTACTACGTTGGCAGAAAAATCAGGTGGAACTATGTACAAATTGCTCAGATACTTTACTATCGGGGGGGCTACCGTTGTCACGACTGCAATCGCCATGACAGCAGTTGCTGTGAAGCCACCGCAGACGTACCAGAACGTCTCGACGGGGAAATGTCTAGATAGCAATACCGCTGGTCAAGTCTACACACTCAACTGCAACGGCGGCAGTTTCCAGAAGTGGAACGTCCATATCGTCACACCCAACCGCATATTAAAAAACCTCGCGACTGGGAAGTGTCTGGACAGCAATACTGCTGGTCAAGTCTACACACTCAACTGCAACGGCGGTAGTTTCCAAAAATGGACTGCCATCCGCGTCGGCTCCTACATCAAATTTAAGAACGTCGCGACTGGGAAGTGTCTCGATAGCAATACCGCTGGTCAAGCCTACACGCTCAACTGCAACGGCGGCAATTTCCAGAACTGGAAGTGACAAACTAAACTGAGCCGTTCCCCATCTCATCACCCTGTTGTACCCTGCAACAGGGTTTTTGATTTTGATAGGCAGAGGGACTGTATCCGGGGTATAGTCCGGTTTTGCACCAGGATTTGAGCCAGCTTCATGCCTATCTGGAGGTCAGTGATACGCAAGTGCGTGGGGCGCTCGCCTCATTGTCTAGACTACCCTATATCGGGAAAGTCAGTTATTCCGACTCGCAGGAAAGTTTTCTGTTAACTCCAATCGACCATTCTGGGTTGATTGAGCAGGACTTTTGAATCGCTGCCCTGAATGCGATCGCCAGTCGGAAAAGTCTTGTATTCCGGATTGGAAGAAGATCCTTTCTCAAATCAAATCGACAATTCTAGTTTTGTCGAGAAGGATTTCTAAATTGTTGCCCTGAATGCAATTGCTAGCGGGGAAAGTAATATATGGCGAGGTAGAAACAGATTTTCAAGAGTCACTCTAAGTGAATAACTCTAAAGAGTCGAACAATAGCAGCATATATCTGTAAAACTGGAAATTTGCTGGCAATCAACATCCAGCTAAACTGCTGGATTAACGTGTTGCCGGAGAGGAATCCGAATGATGAACTCAGTTCCTTCACCGGGGGTTGAGAAGCACTCCAATTTGCCGCCATGTTTCTCTATGATGATTTGGTAGCTGATGGACATCCCCATTCCGGTACCTTTTCCAAGCGGTTTGGTCGTAAAGAAAGGATTAAATATTCGTTGTTGAATCTCTTTAGAAATACCGACTCCGTTATCGGCGATCGCTACTTCCACCCATTCTGCATTCACAGTTGACGTGCGAATTGTAATTCGATTGGGATGCTCTTGAATATTTTGATAGGTACGCTTAGCGTTACTCTCGTCTATGGCATCAATAGAATTCACCAAGATATTCATAAATACTTGGTTGAGCTGTCCGGCATAGCACTCGACGAGCGGCAGTTCAGCATAGTCTTTGACCAGTTCAATTTCTGGTCGTGAGGATGTAGCTTTGAGGCGATGTTGCAAAATCATCAGGGTGCTGTCAATTCCTTCGTGAATATCAACCGCTTTGAACTCCGCTTCGTCCATGCGCGAGAAGTTTCGCAACGATAGAACAATCTGGCGAATCCGCTCGGTTCCCAGTTTCATCGAAGCCAGCATTTTTGGTAGGTCTTCTTGCAAAAACTCTAGATCGATATCTTCCGCTACCGATTGAACCTCAGGAGCCGGACTGGGATTATGATGCTGATATAATTCCACCAACTCCAATAGACTCTCGGTATATTCCTGCACATGGGTAAGGTTGCCGTGAATGAAATTGACCGGGTTATTAATTTCGTGGGCAACTCCGGCGACAAGCTGCCCAAGACTCGACATTTTTTCACTTTGAACCACTTGAGATTGAGTGCGCTGCAATTCCTCTAATGTATTCTTGAGTTCGGCTGTGCGCTCTTCTACCCGGTCTTCCAATTCCTCCTTGCTTTTCTCTAAAGCAGCAAAAGAGCCGCGCAATTGCCCTGCCATATGGTTGAAGGAATTGGACAGCGTGTTAAGTTCTCGGATATTGCTCGTTTCCACCGTCTGCTCTAAATTGCCAGATGCCATTGCCTCACTTGCCTGATTTAGGCGAAGCATCGGCCGAGCAATCCAACGAGAAGTGAACACGCCCATCACACAAGCAATCACCAATGCACCTAGACAAAGCGCGATCGTCGTGCGCGTATTGGCATTGACTTGTCCCATAAATGTGGTTTCTGGCACACTCACTACCACGAGCCAATCTAAGCCATACCGATCGCGCCAAGGCACAACATTGACAAAGTGTCTTTCTCCTTGCACCTCAAGCTGAAAGGCTGTGGATTGGGTAATCGACTGAAGCCCTTTGGAGACTTGAAGGTGGCTGGCAATGCTCTGAATCGTTGAATTAGGGCTATCGATCGCCTGTAATCTCTGGATTTTTTGACCGGCGAGGGTAAAAGGCTGTGCTGTTATGGAGTTAGCGATTAGGGTGCCATCTCGCTCCATAATGAACACTTGACCAGACTGACTGATATCTAAAGTGCGTAAAAAATCACTGAGTTTCAGCAGATGAAGGTCGATTGCAATCATTCCCACCAAGCGGTTTTGAGCATCATAGATGGGGCGACTGGCAGAAGCTGCAATATAGGGACCTGTAGGATAATTTCCGGTAATGATCTTCGCCCAGATCGGTCTAGCCGCCGCAATCGGCTGGGTATACCATGATTCATTTGTGTTTCTGTAATCCCAGCGAGCATTGACTTGAGTTCGATTGCCCTGGTTGTCAGTGGCGTAGGTAATCACATTGAAGGGAGGTTCGGCAGTCCAATCATCAATGGTGATGGTTTTGCCATCGTAACGAGCCGCTCCAACCCCCTCGCCGGTGGTTAAGCCAATCCCAATGTAGGTAAGGTCATACGCCTGCATCTGATCCCAGAAATACTTGCCAACGATTTGGCGATCGCGCACATCCAGCATTCCTCTACGAATGGCATCTGCATTGATTTGGTTGAGGGCTTGGGGGATTGCCAGATAGGACTTCAGGTGTTCATCCACAACATCGCTAGTGCGAGCCATCAACTGTTCTGCTAAATCATTGACTGCTCTCTGTCCATTCTTAAAGGACAAGTAGCCTACTAAACTAACGGCTCCAAGAATTTGGAGAATAAAAGGAATAATCAGAACAATTTGTAATGGAAACGCGCTAACTCGGCGAGGCTGATGAATTTTCATAGTAAGGAAGACGAAACTAATCTTAATAGAAGATTTCCATGATGCCCACGTATCTAACTTTCTATAAGCTTTGCTTGAGGTTTGAGTAGCAACAGAATAGAAAGTTACGCTAAGTCTGAAACGTAAGCCCCATTGTTATTTTGGAATAGATTGTTCAATCTCAATGAGACGTACCAATTGGAGTGAGCTATTTAGTACGGGGTTTTAATAGAGAAAATCAGGGAGTTTAAGCTTCTGATTTTAGCAGGTTTAATTGGTACGCCCCTTAGCGTAAGTTTTTGTTTAGATAGTACTTTTTTATTGTAACGGTCGAGTAATGCATAAAGCTTTTTCTCTGCTTGGTGGTAAGGATAAAAGTAGTCACTATAGAACCGTTAGTTCATCTGACATCGGTTTGCCTCAATTGCTTCAATATCATTAATTCCGCAAGACTTCACTTCAATAATAATTAATCCAAGTTCGCGGCTGACAATCAAGATATCCGGTTTTTTTTGAATTGTTGGTTTTTTTAAATGTGCTATAACTCCAAAGAACAACCCCCTCTCCTTGTCTAAAAGTTTGACGAAACCGATCCCAAACTCGGTGTTCCCCAGCTTCACCTTTTAAACCTAAAGGTTCCGTCTCGATAAACCTCCATTCTGATGATTGGTTTTCGGTACTTACAACCATGTGACTCCTGGTTTTTATCTATCGCTTTAACTTAGAGTTCCCGAAAAAAAAGCACATCTAACACAACTCATTTACGTGTCTTATAAATCCTCCTATGGAGTCAAAAGAGAGCGTGCAGCGGGAAGCGATAGCGAAGCGCTGACTTGTCAGTTCGCCTTCGGAACCGTGCTTTGGTGCGATCACACTAAATGACTGTTCTTGAAGAAGTTGAACAAATTTTTACATAACCTCTCCTAGAGGGGAGATATATATAAGCAGTTCGCTAACCACTGATAGAGACTATGTATCCTTATCTGCGTCGCCTTAGCGTTATTGCTGCAACCTTGCTCATCTCGTTGAGTTGTCCGTTACAAGTGGTGAGGAATACTTGGGGAAGCAATGCTGCTTTAGCACAGGTACAGACAAGAGACCAGCGCACAGACGAGGCGGTACGGCTTTACCAAGTAGGTGTTCAACAGTTAAATCAAGGTCAGTTTCAAGAAGCTTTAGAAACGTTTCAAACTGTTTTAGGGATTGTCAGAGAAATCGGGGAGCGTTCAGGCGAAGGAGCTACCCTCAACAGTCTAGGGTTAGTTTACCGCGACCTAGGACAGTACCCACAAGCGTTGGAGTATCTTCAACAAGCTTTAGCCATTCGCCGAGAAGTTGGCGACAAGGTGGGAGAAAGTAAGACACTCAACAACATTGGATATGTTTACAACAATTTAGGACAATATCCACAAGCATTGGAGTATCTTCAACAAGCCTTCGCCATTATCAGAGAAATTGGTGACAAGGCAGGAAAAGGTGCGATGCTCAACAATATTGGGGAGGTTTACCGTCTCTTGGGACAGTACCCACAAGCGTTGGAGTATTATCAACAAGCCTTAGCCATTCACAAAGAAATTGGTGACAAGGCAACAGAAGGTGCAACGCTCAACGGTATTGGGGCAGTTAACCACGACCTGGGACGATACTCACAGGCGTTGGAGTATTATCAACAAGCCTTAGCCATTCACAAAAAAATTGGCAACAAGGCGCAAGAAGGGACGACGCTCGGCAATCTTGGAGGAGTTTACAACAATCTGGGACAGTATCCACAAGCGTTGGAGTATTATCAACAAGCCTTAGCCATTCACAAAAAAATTGGTGATAAGGCGCAAGAAGGAACAACGCTCAACAATATTGGGAGAGTTTACGACAGCCTAGGACAGTATTCACAAGCGTTGAAGTATCTTCAACAAGCTTTAGCCATTGCTCAAAAAATTGGTGCCAAGGCAACAGAAGGTGCGGCACTCAATGGTCTTGGGACAGTTAACCACAACTTGGGACAGTACCCACAAGCGTTGGAGTATTATCAACAAGCCTTAGCTATTCATCAAGAAATTGGTGTCAAAGTGAGAGAAGGTACGACGCTCAACGGTATTGGGGGAATTTACGATAGTCTAGGACAGTATTCACAAGCCTTGAAGTATTATCAACAAGCTTTAGCCATTGCTCAAGAAGTTGGTGACAAGGCGCAAGAAGGTACAACGCTCAATAATCTTGGGTTAGTTAACCACAACCTGGGACAGTACCCACAAGCGCTGGAATATTATCAACAAGCTTTAGCCATTGCTCAAGGAATTGGTGACAAGGCGCAAGAAGGTGCGACGCTCAACGGTATTGGGGGAATTTACGACAGATTAAGACAGTACCCACAAGCGCTGAAATATTATCAACAAGCTTTAGCTATTATCAAAGAAATTGGTAACAAGGCAACAGAAGGTGCGACACTCAACAATCTTGGGGCAGTTTATACCAATCAGGAACAGTACCCACAAGCGTTAGAGTATTATCAACAAGCTTTAACCATTGTCCAAGAAATTGGTGACAAGGCGCAAGAAGGTACAACGCTCAACAATCTTGGATTTGTTTACAATACTCAAAGTGAATATACCCAAGCCGAAACAACCTTGTTTGCAGCGATTGAGGATCGGGAATCTCTACGAGCGCGGGACTTAAAAGATGACCAGAAAATCTCTATCTTTGAACAGCAAGCGATTACCTACCAATTACTACAACAAGTTTTAGTCGCGCAGAATAAATTTGACCAAGCACTCTTAATTGCCGAACGAAGCCGCGGTCGGGCTTTGGTGGAGTTATTAGACTCTAAGCTATCTCAAAACCCCAGCAATCAACCTGATATAAAACCTCCGATCCTTCAAGAAATTAAGCAAATTGCTTCTGAACAAAACGCTACACTTGTTCAATATTCAATTGGTTATGAAAATTTTAAAGTTAAAGAAAAAAAAGAATGGCAACAATCAAAGCTTTACATTTGGGTTATCAACCCCACAGGTGAAATTGCCTTTAAGGAAGTAGATATTAAATCTTTGAATACATCTCTACAAGACCTCGTTACTACCAGTCGTGATGATATTGGTGTCAGAGGTCGTAGTCTCTTTGACGTAACTGTTGTCAATCCCCAACCCCAAAACTCAACTGAAAAATTACAGCAACTCCATAAACTGCTCATTGCGCCCATTGCCCACTTGCTACCAAAAGACGAAAATGAGCGAGTTATCTTCATCCCGCAAGCATCGCTGTTTCTCGTCCCATTCCCCGCACTGCAAGACGAGCAAGGCAAATACTTAATTGAAAAACATACCATCCTCACTACTCCTGCAATCCAAGTTTTAAACTTAACTCGCAAGCAGAAGCATAACGGTCAAAGAGCAGCCAAGGATGTGCTGGTTGTTGGCAATCCTACCATGCCCAAAATTCAAATTGGGGAATTAGTTGCAAAGTTAGACCCTCTCCCTGGCGCAGAAAAAGAAGCAATTAAAATTGCTAAATTCTTTAACACCGAAGCACTGACAGGTAGCAAAGCAACCAAAACTACGGTGATGCAACTCATGCAGAAATCACGCATCATTCATCTGGCTACCCACGGCTTACTTGATGATTTTAAAGGATTCGGTGTACCGGGAGCGATCGCGCTTGCACCGAACGGTAAAGCTGATGATGCAATCGATGGTTTACTCACCGCCGGGGAAATCTTTGACATGAAATTACAAGCTGATTTAGTAGTTCTCAGCGCTTGCGATACGGGACGCGGAGACATTACAGGTGATGGTGTAGTTGGCTTATCTCGCTCTTTAATTTCTGCTGGCGTTCCGAGCGTTCTGGTATCGCTGTGGGCAGTTAATGATGATTCTACTGCCTTTTTAATGACCGAGTTTTATCGCAATTTACAACAAAATCCTGACAAAGCGGTTGCCTTACGTCAAGCGATGCTGACAGCAATGAAACAATATCCCAATCCTAAACAGTGGGCGGCTTTTACCCTCATCGGTGAGGCTGAGTGAGTTTTTACATAGATTGTAGGAGTAATCATTTCTTATGCTTGCAGAAGAACAAGTATTACGCGATCACTATCACGTTCAACGCTATTGGGGCACAATTTTGGATAGTGTACTCCAATAGAGGGTTCTAGTTTTATTGAAAAGGATTCCTGAATCCCTGCCCTGAATACGATCGCACGGCGGGAAATGTAGCTATTCCGGATTGGAGGAGGAATTAGATTCTTCAGCATATGAGGGATCTAGGTCTGGTGATGGCAAGTCATTTTGGATCGAGCCGTAAGATATGTCGGTATTGTCATTTGTTACGATGTTGAAGAACGTTACCGGGGCTAACAAACGAAATTCCCTATCCCAATGATGTGCTAGTCATTCAATAGCGCCAGAAGAACGTTGCGAGGGATTGAGGCAGTGAATATGATCGCACAAGGACAAGTGAAAGTAGCTGAACAAGAGAGTAGTATCTCTCAAGCAAAATTTATTGAATTTATCTTTGTAATTGCTGTTTAAAGCAGTGTGAATGATACCGATTGTTCGTCATTAAAAATTCTGGCGACAGAACCGTTTTTTGGACGTTCCTACACAAACGCCTACACGGGAGAATTCTGCCTATCCAGGCAATATCGCCTAATATACAGAAAATTTTTATGTACCTAACTGGGATGATATATGGCAAGCTTTTGCCTATCCTCCAAAACTAGATGGATAGACCGAAACTTTCAGCCCAATAAGAGTTAAGCACTCGGAGAAAGCAGATGAATAAATCTAGCATTCACGGTGGTTGCCTTTGCGGAACGGTGACATTTGAAGTGAACCTACCGTTCCAGAAAATGGCTCATTGCCACTGCTCACGGTGTCGCAAAGGCACGGGCACAGGCCACGCCACAAATCTAACCGTTGAACCCAGCCAGTTCCGATGGCTTTCAGGGGAGGAAGCCATCACACGTTACGACCATCCCACGGCAAAGAGTTTTGGCAAATGGTTTTGCAGTCATTGCGGGTGTCCGGTCCCACGTCTAACACGCAACAGCAAGATCATGGTTATTCCGGCTGGCTCGTTGGATACAGAACCGCCTATCACTCCGACGGATCACATCTTCTGGACATCCAGAGCGTCGTGGGGTTGTCCTAGCGGAGGGCTTCCAACCCACGCTGAGTATCCAGAGTCATGGTAGAGCAAGAACGTACCTAACGGCATGTAACTGGAGACTACACATCTCGGCATTGTGCCTCGAGCGACCATTTACAGACAAATTTCTCCCGGTTCGGCAGGGGGTTAGAAATCGAGACAGCGATCGCCCTACCGAGTTCGGCGCTCCGAATTTGGTAGGGAGTCGGAAGTCGAAGCAGTGAGCGATCGCGCTCTGGGATCTTCGGCGTGAGACTACAGCAGGTTTCTTCAAGTCTCCCCTAGAACTGAAGGTTCGCGATCTCACTCCTGATGGGAGAGTTTTTGAGTTCAGCAGGGATTTATTATTGGTACATCAGCTTAATTCCGCCCGCCCTAGTAGACTAGATGTTTTGGAGATCGATGCTCTCCGCATTGCCTTGGGCGTTTCGTGGCAGACCTCCTGACTGGCGATAGAGTGGTTTATCTTAGTTTTCTACGCTTAAATGAGCGATCGCCTTTCCCAATTTCTCTTTATCTCTTTTCACAGCCAACTCCATCACTGTCGCGCTCCAAGCTATGTGGGTCAGGTGGTAAAACCTGGATATGACGATGTAAAAACGGATCGGACACCAGTGCGATCGCCGGTTGAGAAATGTATGTATGACGACTTGGAGGAAAATCCTCTCTCAACGCCAACCGAGGATTGTAGTTTTATTGATAAGAATTCCTGAACCGCTGCCAAGAGTGTGATCGCTAGCCGAGAAATGTATGTGTCTAAGTATCCGCTTGGACACCACTGAGCACTAATTGAATTGCAGCTTCCGTATAACGCTCTATCATCTCCTGACTCAGTAAATCCTCGTCTGGCGTGAGATGCTTCACGTTGTCATAAGCATTGGCATAGAACGTACAAATGCCAATAATATTGAGCGTCGTCATGTGAACATCGAGCGGGCGAAAAACACCCGTTTGCATTCCACGTTCTAGAACGCCTGCCAGTTGTGCAATCGGCTCCTGCCAATTAATGACTTTAAAGTACCGTCCCTGATTCTGAATTGCTTCCTGAAACAAAAGCATTCCCCGATTTCGGTTCGTGGTTTCGTACTCAATTGTGGCTTGAAGCAGTGATCTCAACGCTTCATTGGCAGGCAGTGCATCCAGGTTAAGTTGCTCAAACACAGATTGAAGAACCGCAGCCGGACGCTGCAATACGGCTTGATATAGCCCTTCTTTACTCTGGAAGTAGTAATAGATCATCCGAGGCGCGACTCCTGCACGAGTTGCAATTGGGTCAACCCTTGTGCCATGTAACCCGTGTTGAGCAAACTCAATTTCGGCGGCATCGAGAATCTGCTGCTGAGTTGTCTCGGCATCTCGAATCGCTCGCTTCGGCTGCTCTACGGATTGGACTTTACGCGCCATACGCCAGTACGTGGTCTGTTGATGTGAGTCTGCCTTGATCCTACTCGGTTTATGAAATAAACGTTCCATTAACGCTTGACAAAAGCAAGAGGTAGCCTTCATCTTTATGAAATAAACGTTTAATTCATAAACCGATGACACGATTTCTGATGGGCACGATTGCAGCGACCGGGCACGTCAATCCGGCTCTACCCATCGTGCGGCGACTGATTGAGCAGGGGCATGAAGTGTGGTGGTACACCGGGCATGGATTCAAAGAAAAGGTCGAAGCGACGGGTGCGCGTCACGTTTCGATTCAACGCGGGATTGATTTAACGCGATTAGAGACAATTCAAAAAAGTTGGCTGGAACAGCGCGATGCGCTCAAAGGGGTCGCACAGTTTAAGTTCTACCTCAAACACGGCTTTATTGATGCAGCAGTAACGCAATTACAGGATCTCACTGATATCCTCAATGAATTCCCAGCAGAGATTCTATTGTGTGATGTGTTCTTCCTGGGAATGTCCTGGCTGTACGAAAAAACAGGTTTACCCTGGGCAGCGTTTGGGATGTCTGCTTTACCCTTTATGAGCCACGATACGGCTCCATTTGGCTTAGGAATGCAGCCGAACCCTTCTATGAGCGGACTGCTACGGAATCAGCTACTCAACATCTTCTCTCGTGCTGTATTAATGCGGGATGTCCGTATTCACTTAGATCGAGTTCGGTCTAGTGTTGGCTTAGCTCCCAAAGGGCAAGATTTTTTCACGGCTGCACTTTCACCCTTCCTCTACCTTCAAGGAACAACGCCTTCGTTTGAATATCCACGGAGTGACTTGCCGCCCCAGGTTCACTTTATTGGCACTTTTCTGCCTCCGGCTCCCCCTGACTTCGTACCGCCCGATTGGTGGCAGGAGTTGCAGGGTGAACGGCCTGTCGTTCACGTTACTCAAGGAACAGTTGCAACGGAAGCAAGCGATCTCATTGAGCCAACGATTCAAGCCCTTGCAGATGAGGAGGTGTTAATCGTTGCGACGACTGGAAAACAGCCGCTTGAGAGGGTCAAGCTCAAAGCAATACCTCAGAATGTGCGGATTGAACCGTTTATTCCTCATGCCTGTTTGTTGCCCCATGTGGATGTCATGGTGACAAATGGCGGCTTCAATGGCGTGCAGATTGCTTTGGCAAACGGAGTACCGATGGTCACAGCCGGACAAACTGAAGAAAAACCAGAGATTTGCGCCAGAGTGCAATGGACTGGAACCGGAATTGATCTCAAAACAAGCACCCCAACACCCGCAGAAATTAAAAGTGCGGTGGAAACAATTCTATCTACTCCAACCTATAAGCAGAATGCCCAACGGTTTCAGCAAGAGATCAGGTCATATGATTCTCCAGCGATTGCAGCATCATTACTCGAAACTCTAGCAAACACAAAACAACCTGTGCTGAGCAAGTAACGGCAATCTCTCAATCAACACACTTTCTCCTGTTGTAAAAAATTTGAAAGGTTTTTGGATTAACGACACTAATGTGTTGATAGCGACAAATGATTTGTTATCTGATAACTGTTATGTTCATTCGTGCTTTTGAAATGTCTGATTGGGAAGACGTATCCGAGCTTTTTCTCCAACCAAAATGCCGGTGGGGAACCTTGCAAATGCCCTACCAATCGCGCGATGAAATCAAAAAGAAATTAGAAAGCCCATCAACAGGGATGTATCGTTTAGTAGCCTTTGTCAGCCAGGAACAAAAACAAAAAGTTGTAGGATTGGTTAGTTTGCATACCTTCGGTGGGCGTCGGAATCATGTAGGCGAGCTAGGTATGCTTGTCCATGACGACTACCAAAATCAAAGGATTGGCTCTGCTCTTATGGAATCGGTGATAGACTTAGCTGAAAAGTGGCTTAACCTAAAACGCATCGAGTTGACTGTTTACACTGATAATGCCAACGCCATTCATCTTTACGAAAAGTATGGCTTTGTAATAGAGGGTACATTTCGGAAGTACGCTTTCCGCTCTGGTACTTATGTTGATGCTCATGCAATGGCTAGGATCACTGAATAGCATAAAATAAAACAAAGGAACAGCGAAGGGTAGTGCTAAACACGTAATGATGCGTTGTAGTAGTGGATAAAGTACCAGATTGCCCCAATGTGATTCTCCAACGATTTGGAGAAAGACAAGGTTTTTCGCACCAACCGAGAC
>NZ_JAMPKE010000048.1:0-37134 GCF_039961955.1 Trichocoleus sp. DQ-A1 | reverse complement strand
GCTTGCTCTCCCGACCGCTTTATTAATGTAGCAACCACGAACCGCTTCTGTCAACTGTTTTGAAAAACTTTTTTGAAAAACTCTCAAAAGCTCCAAGGGCGCAGCTTTTGGGCCACAATGGGTTATGCGTTGAGCGCCTAAGGAAAGGAATCTGTGAATTTTCAGTTGGTGATTGCTACATTGCATAAGTTCTGGAGCGATCGCGGTTGCCTGATCGCTCAGCCCTACGATATTGAAAAAGGGGCAGGCACCAAGAATCCTCATACCTTTTTAAGATGTCTTGGACCTGAACCTTGGGCTGTGGCTTATGTCGAACCTTGCCGTCGTCCCACAGATGGACGCTATGGCGAAAATCCGAATCGCTATCAACACTATTATCAGTATCAAGTTTTGATTAAGCCTTCTCCAGATAATATCCAAGAGATATATCTGGACTCGCTGAGAGCTTTGGGTATTCGTCCTGAGGATCACGATGTCCGGTTTGTAGAAGACAACTGGGAGGATGCCACAGTAGGAGCTTGGGGTGTCGGCTGGGAAGTTTGGCTAGATGGGATGGAAATCACTCAGTTTACTTACTTTCAGCAATGCGGAGGCATTGATTGTAGACCTGTCTCAATTGAGATCACTTATGGTTTAGAGCGATTAACCATGTACCTCCAACAGGTCGATGCATTGACCAAAATTCGCTGGACTGACGATCTTACCTATGGAGACGTTCACCTCCAGGGAGAAATTGAGCAGTGTGTATACAACTTTGAAGCATCCAACCCAGAGTTGTTGTTTACCTTATTTGGTCTATACGAGCAGGAGGCAGAGCAAATAGCTCTACGCGGACTTGTCTTACCTAGCCTGGATTATGTTTTGAAGTGTTCTCACACATTTAATTTGCTGGATGCTAGAGGGGTCATTTCTGTAACCGAGCGGACGCGCTACATTGGCAGAATTCGCAAATTGGCACGGCGAGTTGCTGAACTGTACTTGCAGCAACGAGAGGCACTGGGATTTCCGCTATGTAAATTACAAGAAGCTAAAGAACCAGTAGCTCAAAACTAGCAACAAATTTGGAGGATAGGTATTTCAGTGGACTGGGTTAGATGCTTCTGAAGACGAATGCAACCTTTTAGTAAAAACGAAGTTGACAAAGGAGGTGGTAAGACGCTTGTGAAGGCAGCAGGCTGTACTAGCAGCTTTTTGGGCTTTTTGTCTTAATGCATCAGCAATAAATACAAAGAGTCTGCATTTGAAATGGATTGAATTGTGCTGGTATTGCTAGCTGTTAGCGAACATTATCTGTATGACTAATTTTGGGGGCAATCAAGTAGTGTTGCAGACAGTTCACAATTCTTACTTAGGAGGCACAGCAATGTGTATGCTGTTTCTGCACGCTGTACTGAGCTTGAGATAAGTTTGACTATCTAATGAACTTAGCCAATGGCGTCATTTTAAGTTTGGCTTATATTCTGGGCTTGCTTTCTACGGGATTACCCTGGGGGAAGTACGGAATACTAGCCTTAGGGATTGGGGCAGCTGTTGTCTTGCCCCGATTTTGGCGAACAGGCCCGAAAGCGAGAGTGTGGCTGGTGGCTGGAGTTGTTGGGTTGCTAGCGGCACTTTATTTTCAAATGCGAATGCCGCAACCAGCGGCGAATAACATTAGCAAGTTTGTGTCTGCCCAAAATATTAGAGGCCAAGAGCAGGTTGTCACTGTTCAAGGCAAGATTGCAACTCCACCCCGACTGACGCAAAGTCAGCGATCGCAGTTTTGGCTGGAAGCTACAAAATTAAATGAGGTCAAGAACGGCAACAACAGACCCGCTGATGTCAGTCAAGGGGTGACTGGTAAGTTATACGTGACTTTGCCATTACTGCAAGCGACGGGTTTATATCCAGGTCAAGAAATAGCAGTAACTGGCGTCTTGTATAAACCTAAGCCTGCTGCTAATCCAGGAGCCTTTGACTTTCAAGCTTACCTAAAAAGAGAAGGTGGGTTTGCCGGTCTGAGCGGACGTCAAGTTAGCTTTGTTAATGAACCAGAAAAACGTCCCTGGGGATTTTGGACTATCCGGCGGCGGATCATTCAATCTCAAGTACGTTGGTTAGGCAGTCCAGAGGGGCAGCTGGTCAGTTCGATGGTGTTGGGGAATCAGGCGGTAGATTTACCCTACGATGTTCGCAATAAATTTATCCAGAGTGGTTTGGCTCATGCCCTTGCAGCGTCTGGGTTTCAAATTTCTTTGATTCTGGGTGTGGTGGTGGCTCTGACCCAGCGTTTTTCGGTGCGATCGCAATTTATCATTGGGTTCACTGCCCTACTTGTTTTTGTAGGTTTAACGGGGTTGCAGCCTTCTGTGGTTCGAGCTGGAGTGATGGGTGTCGGAGCTTTAATTGCTTTGGCGATGGAACGGAAGGTAAAGCCGCTGGGTTCGCTCCTACTTGCTGCCACTCTCTTGTTGCTGTTTAACCCCCTATGGATTTGGGATTTAGGTTTTCAACTGAGTTTTTTAGCCACCCTAGGATTATTAGTTGCAGTACCTACGGTTACAAAATGGCTGGATTGGTTACCACCCGCGATCGCATCTTTGATTGCGCTTCCAATAGCCGTTTTTCCCTGGGTTTTACCCCTACAACTTTATGTCTTTGGTCTAGTATCTCCTTACAGCATCCTGGCAAACATAATAAGCACCCCTTTAATCTCCATCATTAGTATTGGTGGAATTATCAGCGCCTTAGCATCATTGATCTGGCCCTTAGCTGGCAGTGCCTTGGCTTGGTTGCTCTATTACCCATCCCAAGGGCTGATTCTGCTAGTGGAATTTTTTTCCCAGTTACCAGGAAATTCTGTTGCTGTCGGTACCATCTCTATTTTGCAACTGTTAGCTCTATACGGACTAATTGCTCTGGCTTCGCTGAGCAAATGGTGGCGTCGGCGTTGGTGGTTTGCGGGTCTAATTGCTGCCAGTTTAGTGGTTGTCCCAGTTTGGCAGACAAAAGCAACTTTATTTCGAGTCACGGTGCTTTCTACGCCGGGAGAGCCAGTTTTGGTGATTCAAGACAAAGGAGAAGTCACCCTGGTTAATAGTGGGGATGATAGTACAGCTAATTTTACTGTGCTGCCTTTTTTACAACAGCAGGGCGTCAATCAAATTGACTGGGCTGTGGTAACAGATTCTCAACTTAGTTCTAGAAGTGGCTGGCCTAAAATTTTGGAACGGTTCCCAGTGTCAAGCTTTTACGCTAACACTGCTTCTATGGGTAAACTTTCAACTCTAGGCGTGAAAATTCCAACTCAGGCTTTGCCAGTTGGTCAGAGTGTACCAGTTGGAGCTTCAGTCATCAAATTAATTAGTACCCAACCACCAGTGGTGCAACTGCAAATCAGCAACCAGATTTGGTTAGTGCTGGGAAATTTTAAGCCAGAGGAAAAGGAAAGAAAGTTAGCGCTTCTGAAACAATTACCTCCAGCCCAGGTGCTTTGGTGGTCTGGAGAAAATTTACAAGCTGATATATTGCATAAGATGCAACCCAAGGTAGCGATCGCTGCCTCCGCAACTATCGATCCAGAAACGACGCAAGAGCTACAAAAAATCAAAACCCAAGTCTATACAACCGAGCGTGATGGAGCAGTCCAGTGGACTCCTAGTGGTGGGTTTGAGACAACGCTGGAAGCAACGGAAAACGATGTCGGTATGAGCTATTAGGAATGGGGAGTAATATTTTCCGATTGTAGAGGTAAAGCTTAAATAGATAACTGACCTAGCACTCAGACTACCCCGATTGAGACAATAAGATTTTCTGCTCCTGGCAGAGCCTTACCGAAATCGACGCAGGCGCTTTGGCTTACGTTTCAACTTGATTGCTGCCATTATCAACTTTGAGCTTGCCTCCTCTTCCTATTCATGCAAGAGGTCTATTGAGCCTTTTTTATAACCGTTTAGGAGATTTGAGAAACAAGCTTTTACAAAGCACTGTTGGGCATTACTCATTCAAAAAAGATTGAGGCTTGAAGCGAAACAATTTTAATTTTAAAATATTCACCTGCAATCAAACAAATGACCCCCGTATTTCTACGGTTTTAGAGGGAGAAGAAGTATTTCAGCGAGAATTTATATTTTTTCCGACATTTTTTTCGATAGCTTATTTACCGAAAGCCTCTACCCGATGCTAATAATGTTTTTCAGAACCCTCTCCAGAATGGAAACTACTCAACCTGCCTTGATAATAAATGGATATGCAGTGACGATTACCTCAAGTCGCGGCATGATGCTTTACTGGAAATTATTCGTTAGGCAGAAGAGATTGACGGAATTTAGTATATACTGATAATGCTGAGTTATTAACCTTTGGTTAATAAAGATAGCGCTTGGAGAGGTGGCAGAGTGGTTGAATGCGACTGACTCGAAATCAGTTGTGGCGGCAACGTCACCGGAGGTTCAAATCCTCTCCTCTCCGTTGAATTCAGACAATTAGTGAGATGGGCTGAACGCCTTGATTTAGTAGCATCACGCGACCAATTATCTGGCTGTGGGTATATCCCAAGGTTTTGAGTGAGGCGACACAAGCATCAGCGCGTTCATCTGGAATCGCAGCTAAGAGTCCGCCAGAAGTTTGGGGATCGAATAGAAGAGAGTAAGTAGCGCGCTCGCTAACTGCTGATAAATTGCTAATCTGGCGGGATGCCCGTAAATTTTGCGGGTGTAAAGAACTCACAATTCCCATTTGCAGCGTTTCCAAGGCACCTTCTAGAACTGGGATAGCTTCTAAATTGAACTCCACCGCCACCTGAGATGCTTGGATCATTTCCAGTAAATGCCCCAGCAATCCAAATCCTGTAATATCCGTACAGGCAGTAACTCCATGTTTTAATAAACACTTAGCGGCTGCTTGATTTGACAGCAGCATCGAGTGGACTGCATCATCAATCCACCGACCTTTTGCTTGCAAGCGCATCTGCGCAGCAAATAGAGTTCCCGTTCCTAGCGCTTTGGTCAAAATTAGCACTTGCCCCGGCTTCATACCTCCTTTTCGTAGCAGCTGATTGGGATAGGCTAAGCCGTTACAGGATAAACCAAAAGTTAGTTCTGCTCCTTCTGTGGTGTGTCCGCCTACCAGAGGTGTTTGCGACTGTTGCAGCACTTTAGCAGCACCCGATAACAGTTGATAAAGGGTTTCCTCCTGCTTTTCTTCCCAGGCGTAGGGAATAGTGGCAATTGCCAGCGCACTCTGAGGAGTAGCACCCATTGCAAAAATATCGCTTAAGCAATGATTAGCGCTAATTTGAGCAAAGATAAACGGGTCATTAATTAGACTTCGGAAATAGTCTAGGGTATGAACCATCACTTGATCTACTGGCACCTTGACTACGGCAGCATCATCTGGTGCATCAAGTCCAATTAAAATATCTTCACGATTACCAACTTCAGGGTGTTCTAATTTAATGCGGTGTAGGACTCGTTCTAATGTTGTACTACCGACTTTAGAACCGCAACCAGCACAACGCATTGGGGGATTAGGGATTGGGGATTGGCTGTTGGGGATTGAGGATGGGGTGACGGCTGACATTTCCGGCAAGTTGTGAAAGCGTGCCATAAATTCGCGGTCAATGCGGTCTTTCCAGTGCCAAAACAAGCGCGATTCCCAACTAAAAGCTCCCCAAGAAGCGATCGCATTTTTATCCCCTGTACCAATTAAACTAAGATATTGTTTCTGCGGCTTATACGGCTTGAGTGGCTTCCCTAGTAGCGTCCGCCGCAGGTTGTTAAAAAGTGGCTTCCCCTGACGTACCGCAAAAACTCCCGCTTTGGGACGGGGATGATGAATCATCGTGGCAATATCACCTGCGGCAAATACTTGGGGATGAGAGAGCGATCGCAAGGTATTATCTACCTGGATAAAACCTTTAGAATCGGTAGCCAATCCAGAGGCTTGTAGCCAACGAGGTGCCGATGCTTGTGTTACCCAAAAAACCCGACACTCAGCAGGAGTCCCCTCGCTAGCGCATTCAACCACTAAACCAGACTCACAAATAACCTTGTGCGGTTGAACTTCACACACCTTTTCCCCTAAATGCAACTCTACCCCACGCTGGATCAAAATTTTCTGAAGACGCCGGCCCACCCAGCGGTTATAGTTCGGTAAAAGCTCAACACCACTATGGAATAGATGGATTTCTAGATTTTCTGGAAACTGCTGGGAATACTCAAAAAATTGTTGCAACCGAGATTGCATTGCCAGCGCTAATTCCACGCCACCAGCACCTCCACCCACAATGCTAAGTTGTATCGGTTTCTCAGGCGTTTCTGCAACACTTTTCAGCAGATGATCCCATTCACTTAATAATTTTGCGACGGGTTTAGCTGGAATAGCGTACTCCGCTGCACCTGGTATAGATATTGTGGCTGGGGTACTGCCGATATCAATTGATAATAGATCAAATGCAACATCTGGATGGTTAGCACAGATGACTTTATTATTTTCCAAATCTAGACCAATCGCTCGGTCAAGATAAAATTGTGCTTGGGCGAATTGGGCAAGACGACGCAGATCGATGTGACTTTCATCGTAGTCATAAAAACCTGCCACATGACCGGGCAACATACCAGAATAGGGCGTATGAGAAGTGTCTGTAATCAGCGTCAGACGTACTCCCGGCAGCGGTTTCATGCCAAACATTTTCAACACAATGGTGTGGCTGTGTCCGCCACCAATCAGCACTAAGTCTTTAACAATCGGAGATGTTACCTGCATCTAAAAGCTAGTGTTTAAATTTTCCAGTTTAAATTTTCCAGGGTGACGAGATGCTACCCCTATAAATCATGGTAATTACTTTAGAGCTGGCAGAGTGCATAGCACCTATCGCGCTGTCGTTCAAGTTACACTACCTTGTGAAACAGCAAAACTGAACATTTAACCTCATGATTGACCTTTACACCTTCACGACACCGAACGGGCGCAAGGCTTCTGTCATGTTGGAGGAAGTCGAGCTTCCTTACAACGTCTATAAGATTGACATCACAAAGGGAGAGCAATTTACGTCGGAATTTGTAGCAATTAATCCGAATAGTAAGATTCCCGCGATTGTTGACCAAGATACCGGCATGACCGTTTTTGAGTCGGGCGCTATCCTGATCTATTTAGGAGAGAAAACTGGTAAATTCTTACCTACAGAACAAAAAGCTCGCTTTCAAGTCCTGGAGTGGCTGATGTTCCAAATGGGAGGCGTAGGGCCAATGTTTGGTCAGTTAAACCATTTTAAGAAATTTGCGCCAGAAAAGATTCCTTACGCAATTGAGCGATATGAGAAAGAGACACTACGGCTTTACGGTGTCTTAGACAAGCAGTTGGTAGATCGTGAATTTATCTGCAATGAATACTCGATTGCTGATATTGCGACATTTCCTTGGGTTGCTATTTATGAATTTCAAGGGTTAACACTAGATAATCATCCAAATCTTAAGCGCTGGTTTGAGACGATTCAGCAGCGTCCGGCAGTACAACGGGGAATGGCAGTTCCATAAAAAAGCAAAAGTTAAAATGCAAAGTGTAAAGGATTAGGGTGGGCAGTGCCCACCTATTATTTTAAGCGTAGGCGATTGTCTGTACTAGCTATCAGGCACAACAAGGTTATCAACCATAGGTTCAAAATCGTTAGGCTAGCTCCCATTGCTCTTGACATCCATCTAGATTTTTGAAACCTTTTTACTATTTATTGTCCTTATTTGGCTTAAATAAAAGAGAGAATAAATATTTCAATAAAATTAGTAAATCTCCTAACTTACCCCAAATAAGCCTTCATAACCCGCTCATCCTTAAGCAAATCAGAAGCTTGTCCGGTTAAGGTAATGCGACCAGCTTCAAGTACATAGCCTCTATCAGCAATTTCTAGAGCCAGATTAGCGTTTTGCTCGACTAAAAGGATAGTGACTCCTGTATCGCGGAGATTTTGAATAATCGAAAAAATTTCTCGGACAATTGCAGGTGCAAGACCCAAGCTCGGCTCATCCAATAGTAAAAGTTTTGGACGGCTCATCAAAGCACGAGCGATCGCTAACATTTGCTGTTCGCCACCGCTGAGTGTTCCAGCAAGTTGATTGCGACGTTCTTTAAGACGTGGAAACATCTCAAATTGACGATTAATATCAGCCCTCACCACTTCCTGGTTAGAGTGGATGTAAGCACCCAATTCTAAGTTATCAAAAACAGTTTGCCGCGCTAATACTCTACGTCCTTCCGGAGAATGAGCAATTCCTAGTCGCACTACTTCATGAGGTTGGCGATGAGTAATATTGCGACCACTGTAAATAATGCTACCAATTCGGGGATTGATTATCTTAGAGATAGCGCGTAGGGTCGTACTTTTTCCAGCGCCGTTGGCACCGATAAGAGTGACAACCTCACCGTTGTTGACAATTAAGTTAATATCTTCTAATGCTTGGATGCCACCATAATTAACAAAAATATTTTTAAGTTCTAGTAGGGTAAAGTTTTCTTGCCTCTCACCTGAGTCTTTGGGTTCATCAGCGTTCATCACTGTTTAAATTCCTTATTCATTTCCCAAATAAGCTTCAATGACAGACGGATCTTTTCTGATAACCGATGGTTCGCCTAAAGCAATCAACTTACCAAAATTTAACACGGCAATGCGATCGCATAATCCCATTACCAGCGGCACGTGATGTTCAATTAAGATTACCGTCAAGTTAAACTGTTGGCGGATTTCTCGGATAAATTCGCTTAATTGGTGTTTTTCACTAGGATTCATCCCAGCAGCAGGCTCATCTAGCAATAGAATTTGCGGTTCTAACGCTAGCGCCCTGGCAATTTCTAAGCGACGCTGATCCCCATAAGGAAAATTTCGTGCTTTTTCTTCAGCGCGATCGCTTAATCCCACCATATCCAGTAAGGCGATCGCTTTTTGTTTATTTAACTGTTCTCGCATAGACGCTGATGGCAAACTCAACAGCCCAGTTAACAAAGTAGATAAAATATTAGCGCTCTTATTATGAATATGCCGCGCAATCATCACATTTTCCAGAGCCGTAAGATTACCAAACAAGCGAATATTTTGAAAAGTTCTGGCAATACCTTTAGCAGCAATTTGATGGGGAGGGCGGTGGGAAATTTCCTCGCCTTGATAGACTAATTGCCCGCTGGAAGGCCGGATTAACCCAGTCATCAGATTAAATAGTGTAGTTTTACCAGCACCATTGGGGCCAATTAAACCAAAAATCTCATTTTTATGAACCGTGAAAGATACATTATTCACCGCTACTAAGCCACCAAACTGGCGCATTAGTGCTTTCGCTTCCAGACAGGGCAAAGTGTCAAGTTTTAAAGGTGAAATTTCATCCTTCATGCTTTATTCTTCATTTTTCTCTTAAACAATTCTGGCGTCACCAAACCTTGCGGGAAAAATATCGTTCCCACAACTATCAGTAACCCAAAAATAATCAAGCGTCCATCTCTGAGGAATCCTGCTAACCACGTAGGTAAACCGCTGGTATCTGCAATTCCTCTTAATATTTCCGGCAAAGCTGTAAACACCATACCACCCAATACAGGCCCAACAAAAGTTCTGGTGCCACCAATTAAGACAGAAGTTAAATAAACAATACTGGCATCAAAAGTACCTTGGCGGGCGTTCCAGGTATTGAGGAAATGGGCACTAATTGCACCAGCTATTCCTGCCAAAATCGCGCCTAGCGTAAAGGCTAAAACCTTGTAGTAAGTTGGGTTAATTCCCATCGCCCCCGCAGCTAATTCATCTTCTCGAATTGCTGTAAATGCCCTTCCTGCCCGAATTCGTTCAAGTCGATAAAGCAAGACCATACTAATGATTAGTAAAGGAAACGCTATCCACAAATACTCGATAGGGGTGTGGAAAGGTTGGGGGATGCCAAAAATACCGACAGCGCCGCCAGTGATATCCAAATTTAGCGATAGGACGCGCAAAACTTCTACAAAGGCAATGGTAGCGATCGCTAAATAGATCCCCCGCAACCGCAGCGCCGGAATCCCCACCATAACGCCCAATATGCCAGAGACTATACCAGCAACCAGCATCTCCAATAACAGCAGCGGAATCGGGAATAAACCGCCACTAACGCGAAATACCTGGGTAGATAGAATCGCTGCAATATATCCGCCCAGCGCATAAAAACCAGGACTAGCTAGAGATAACTGTCCAGTCATCAGCGGTAGGTACAACGACAATCCTAGTAGTGCCCCCAACACCATAGAAACGATCAGCGATCCATAAGTGTTCAAAAAATCACTCATTGCAACACATTAAAAACAAAAAATTAACGAGCAATATTTAGTTTTACATTTAACATTCCAATAACTATACTTTTTGAATCAGCCGACGCCCTAGCAAACCCTGAGGTCTAACTATCAGCATTATGAATAGTATTCCAAAAGCAAACGCATCCTTATAAGCAGAATAATCTGAAGGGACAAATGCCTCCACAAGTCCGATCGCTAAACCTCCCAAGACGGCACCAGGAATACTTCCTAAACCACCTAGTACAATAACAGCTAAACCCTTTAGTCCAAATGCAATACCCAAGTAGGGTCCAGCGATACTTACACTAGACCCTACCAAAGTCCCTGCTAATCCCGCTAAGAAACTGCTGATGAAAAACGTCAGGACAATAAAAAAGTCGGTATTGATGCCTAGCAAACTAGCAGTTATCGGATCTTCAGCTACAGCTTTCATCGCTTTACCAAATTTAGTACGATTTATGCAATAAGTAAGGATCGCTAAAATTATTACACATACACTAAAAATTACAATTTGAACGCTACGAATAGGAATTGGGTTTTCTCCCGTACCAAAGTTGATAGAAGCAGGCAAGTTACCGTAAGTATTTGCAGGAAAACTATAACTTTCTGCTCCCACTAAATACTGAATTAAATTTACAATTACTAAGGCTACACCTAGGCTAGAAACCACCGTCAGCAGAGGATCAGAGCCTTTACGTCGCAAAGGTCGAAAAGCAACACGCTCAATTCCAACCCCAACCAAACCAGCCAGCGTACTCCCTAAAATTAATGCTAGTGCAAAGGGAAGTTTTATTGGTAAAGTTGCATTTGCAAACAATCCGTTAAATCCGAATGTTCCTCCCATCAGGGCATAAGTGAAGTACGCCCCTAAAGTAAAGAGCGCTCCATGAGCAAAATTAATGATCCCTAAGATAGAAAAAATCAGGGTGTATCCCAAGGCGAAAATTGCATAAACACTGCCAATAGACAAACCGTTTAGGAATTGTTGTAAAAACAGAGTGATATCCATATGTTTTTGATTAAGGTGGGCTTTGCCCACCCTACTCTTATTTAAGTAAAGCGAATTTACCATTATTTCCGTCTGCATCTACCTTTAGCTGTGCGACGTAGAATTCTTTTTGTTTGACATCTCCTACTGGCGTAAAGCCAATCTCACCTAGTGGCGTCTGGTAAGTACCAGCCAGCAACTGCTTGTTCAGTTCTGTACGCAGTTGTGGCAGCGGCATTGTGCTGATTTTGGTTTTCTGATTTAAAGCTTTCAGAGCCTCTGCATACACTTGAACCGCTGTAAAGGCTTGGGCACTAAATTGTGGTGGTTCTTTTTTATATTGATTGAGATAAGCGGTGCGGAAAGCAGTGTTCACCTCACTAGAGTATTCAGGGCTATAAGCTTGTGCAACGAGAACTCCATCGCAGAGAACTTTACATACATTAAATATATTGGAAGTATTAAATCCATTGCCCCCAACAATCGTACCTTTATAACCCAGTTCCCGCAGTTGGCGAACCAAGTTTCCTCCGTCTGCCGCCAGCCCAGAAATAATTACTAAATCGGGTTTTAAGTTAATAGCATTGGTGGTTTGCGATTGAAAATCAGTATCGCTCGTCTGGAACTTTTGTACGGTTACTAAATCAAGTTTCTGGTCTTTAACTGTTTGCTGAAAAATTTCTGTCTCCGACTTACTAAATGCATCATTCTGAGCGTAAAATACCGCAACTTTCTTGATATTTGGGTTAAGCTTGAGGGCTGCTTTTAGCGAGAGAGGGGCGACAATGGAAACGGGTGCTGAGACACGAGCAACATAATCTCCAATCTCCGGAATTCCTTTAGCTGTGTTGGATGCTCCAATAACTGGCACTTTGGTTCTCTCTGCAATGGGGTCGGCACTAAATGCTTGCTGCGAAAGAGTTGGTCCAACAATTCCGACAACTTTATTCTGACTAATCAGGGTTTGGAAGGCATTGATAGCTCCGGCTTCCTCTCCACCTGTGTCCTGAACAATCAATTTAATCGGGGTACCGTCAATACCACCTTTGTCATTAAAGTATTTCTCGGCAATTTTGGCACCTGCAATGCCTTCCTGACCGAGGAGAGCGACGTTACTGGTTTGCGCTAAGGCAATCCCAATTGGAATGGCACTAGATGAACCTGGGGCTGCTGAAGGGGCAGTAGTGGGGTTTGTGCCCACAGGGTTCGTTTGGGTGCAGGCTGACAGTAAGAATGCAACGGTAAGAAATACGGCAGAGGTTCGCACAGCAGGTCGTTTCATAGCTCAGTAGATTGTAGATATTTTAGAAGGCTGTTTTTTTCAAACCGGCTTTCTATCTATATTTTCGGTTTTTTTGTGTCTACCTACTAAGGTATGAAATATTCCTTGAGAATTTTACATTCTTCCCATGACAATTCCCCAAAAATAATCCTCGAATGGACCCTCAGCTGCGTCTACGTGCATCTTTCTTGCCCAAGTGTAGATGTCGAAGCTGATATGTCCGCTATCGTGGTGCCAAGGTTTACCTGGTTGAATCACAATATTGCCTAATAGGGAAATCCAGTGAGTCGGGTAAGGCAGCAGTGGCGGTTTGTTGCTGAGTAACCCTTCTGCCGTAACCAAAGCAAACGCTACGCCACCGCTGGCGATGACTTCTGCGGCTTCGCGCATCGCATCAAATTCGCCATAAATATAGGTATGGGCATATTTAAATTGACGATAGCCCAGCACTTCTTTCACCCAGCCTTTCATTTCCCAAGATTTCGTCATCCCGCCCAGATTCCGAATGATGTTGGGGGCGTTGGGTTCGACTGGAAAAATCAGGTTTTCTGATTCGCGCAAGGTTGCCAATAGCATCCAATCTGCCATCCCCATCCGCAGTCTGCCTTGGCTTTGGCGCAGTCTGGGCGATGCTTGAATATATCGAGTTCTCGCTTGAAAACCGCCGATTTCAAATAAACTGCGGCAAATTTGTACGTATTTGAGGGGCTGTTTGCGAACCAGCTCAAATACAATCGATGCTGGCCCGCAGAAGGGTTGTCCCCCTTGATTTACTTGAAAGGGATCGATTAGACGCGATCGCATATCAGCAATAACTTGCTGTTTATCCAAACTCGACCAAACACTGGGGGCGCTGGATTGCTCGAAGTCTGCGATCGCTTGCTGTGCCTGTTGCAAATCAGTTAAATTTGGCAGTTGAGAAGTCATCAGCACCTCATGGGATTGAAGAAAGATTGCCAGCGAGTTTCAGGTTAGCAGGTTAGCAATTACAGACTCAAACGATCCTTTAAACCTTCACCCTGACAAGCCTTCAATCCTCCACTCTGCAAAATTTCTCAACACACCTGACAAATATCTCAACACCCATCTCCAGTGCTGTTTCATCAAAATTAAATCGCGGATGATGGTGCGGATACGCTAACTCTTTTTCTACATTCGCCGAACCCAAGAAGAAATAGCAACCGGGCACCGCTTGCAAAAAGAAAGACATATCTTCGCCGCCCATTGTTTGGCATTCTGGCACAATTCCAATCGGAGTTTCTACCACCCCTTCCGCCACAGAACGCACGAGTTCCGCCATCTTGGCATCATTAATCACCGGAGGATAAAGCCGCTTGTAGTCCAGTTGATAAGTGGCACCGTGGCTTTGACAAATACCCGCAATAATCTGCTCAATCCGTTGCGGAATAAGTTCTCCTAGAACCGGATTGAAATATCTCACAGTACCCGTCAAGAAAGCCGTATCAGCAATTACGTTAAGCGCTTTGCCTGCATGAAGTTCCCCGACGGTAACGACGGCGGACTCTAGGGGCGAGACATTTCGAGCCACAATTGTCTGCAAGGCAGTAACAATATGAGCGCTGACTAAAATTGAATCAACTGTTTGATGAGGAATCGCCCCGTGTCCGCCTTTGCCTTGAATCGTGCAGCGAAAACCTTCTGTTGCTGCCATCAAAGCACCTGTACGGACTCCCACAGTGCCGAGAGGCAGATTATTCCATAAATGCAGCCCGATAATCCCATCCACCTGGGGATTTTGTAAGACACCGGCTTCAATCATCGGCTTGGCACCTCCTGGCCCTTCCTCAGCGGGTTGGAAGATAATTTTTACAGTGCCAGCAAAGTCATCGCGATGCTCAGAGAGATAGTAAGCCGTCGAGAGAGCGATCGCTGTATGTCCATCATGACCGCAAGCGTGCATCACTCCATCATGCTGCGACCGATAAGGCACATCATTCTCTTCTTGAATCGGCAGGGCATCCATATCGGCCCGAATTGCCAACACTTTACCGGGTTTATTACCAGTAATTGTGGCAACAATTCCAGTATTTGCAATGCCAGTTTCATGTTCAATTCCCCATTCTTGCAGTTTTTGGGAAACTAACTCGGCAGTTAAATGCTCTCGAAAGCCTAATTCAGGGCGCTGATGCAGCCGCCGCCGCAACTCCACCAGCATCGGCTGCAATGCTTGAATTTCCGGTCGAATCCGAGATGAATCAACAGAAAGAGGGCTTAAAGAAGTAGCAAACATCTTATTCAGACTCCAAAAATTTATGATGACGTGAAGGAATTAATCGGGTAGGGCGGTGTATCGCCAGAACTTGACTCCCTACCCTTGGTTATCTTTGAATTTTGGTTAAAGTGGCATCAATCGCTCTATATCTAAATCTGACGCAACTTGAGCGAGTTTACCGAGATCGCTGAGGTCGCTCAGATTGGGCAGAATCCCAAAAACTGGGGTATTGGTTAAAGACTCAATCAAATCGCTTGGGCACCAATCGGCGATTTCTTGTTCGGTACGAGGTTGAACGCAATTCAGGACGATGCCTTTGAGGTGGACGCCCGACTGACGAGAGAGGGCAACATTCGCAACCGCTTGGGCGATCGCTCCTAATCTTACCGGCACCACTAATACCGTTGGCAACCCCCAATCCCTAGCCAAATCCGCTACCGTGAGTTCGTGCGTAACCGGCGAACCCAATCCTCCCAATGCTTCTATCAGCACAAAATCTCGCTGACGCCGCAGATTTTCAAACGCTTGCCAAGCTTTTCCTAAGTCAACACTCCTTCCTTCCCGTTCAGCGGCGATGGGAGGCGCTAACGGTGCCTGGAAGTACAACGGATTAATTTCCTCTAAAGATTGATTGAGAGAAAATAACTGATTGTAAAGTTCTCTATCCCCAGTTCCCGACTGAATTGGCTTCATCATCCCTAAGCTTTTGGCAGGACAATACATCTGCCAATAAGCTGCCAAAGCCGCAGTCAAAACTGTTTTCCCAGCGTCCGTATCGGTTCCAGTAATTAGTAGCGCGTTCAAAGTAGTTGTCACTCGTCAGTTGTCACTCGTCAGTTGTCAGTAGAAGTTGGAAGCTTGTAAAGTTGGAAATCCATCTTCTAAGGTTTACCCACCATCGATTACCCATTACCGAACACTAATATCTAGCGTAAAGGGTGTATCCTCTGGCGCAATTACATCAATTTGATAATTTCCAGCGCGAGGCACCTGAGCCTGCCAAGACAAAACGCCAGAGGCATCTTCCACGAGAGCGCCATCGGGATACCGAATATCTAAAGTTGCCCCACCTGGTTGAATGTCCGCCTTCAGTACCTGCCCTTGTTGCACATTTACCAAGTAACGCTTAATCCGCTGCGGACTGGTTCGAGCCGAAACCTGCACAGCCGGTTCGCCGGGAGGGAAGGTAATCGATTGAGTATCAAATTGACCGGCGGGAGGAGTGGGAGTAGGAGTAGGTGTCGGAGTGGGTGTGGGTGTCGGCGTTGGCGTTGGGACTGGGTTCGCAAGGCTAATCTGTAAGTTATAGTCGCTCTGAGGCAACCCCTTGATCGGACTTAGCTGAATGGTGTAATTGCCGGTAAAGGGAAGCGTTCCTGTCCAACTTCGGACTCGCCTAGCATTGTTACTAATTGGGTTTTGATCGGGTCCCAACACCGTCATTAACACGCCTTCGTCATTCAGCAAGGAATTTAATTGTTGATCTTGTTCTCCACGAATGATGTAGTTCAGAGTTTCGTTTCCTTTGAGATTTCCTTGTTTATTCAGCGTTTGACCGGGTACTAAGTTTAGGCGCTGACTGTACGCTACTGGTTCTAAGCTGGGTGTGGGCGTTGGCGTTGGTGTGGGCGTTGGCGTTGGTGTGGGCGTTGGTGTTGGGGTGTCAGAAACTATCGGCGTTGGATCTGGTTGAGGCTGCCGATTAATCACAAAGCTGACTAACGCCCAAGAACCCAGTCCAGCTAATAAAGCAAGACTGATTACAACTGCGAAGACAGCCCAAGGATCTTCCCAAGTCGAGCGGCGCGGTTCGGGAATCACTGGATCGGGTCGAGTTGGACGGGCGGCATTCGGATTGACCGGGTTGCCAGGAGTATTTTGGTTAGGCGTCACCGGATCGGGTCGGCGTCCTACCGCTACTGTTTGTACTTGGGAAGTAGTCGGACGGGGCGGTTGAGGGCTGGGAGCTGGCGGTTGCGGGTTAGCGGGTGGAGGTTGAAAAGTTGCGGGTGGCGGTTGAAAAGTTGCGGGTGGCGGTTGGATCGATGGTGGCGGTTGAAAAGTTGCGGGTGGCGGTTGAAGAGCGGCGGTTGTATTCGTCAGAGATTGGAGTGCTTGTACAACTTCTCCAGCTGATTGGTAGCGATCGCCCGGTCGATAACTTAACATCCGATTCAATACTTGAGCGAACCCATCGCTGACGTTCGCCCACCTGCGCCATTGCCACGTTAGCTGAGTCGCATCCAGCAATTCTGCTGGCTCCTTGCCTGTGAGCATTACCGCAGCCGTCGCTGCTAAAGCGTAGAGGTCGCTGCTAGGGTAAGCTTGCCCTGCCTGTATTTGTTCGCTGGGGGCATAACCGGGTTTCCCGACCGTTGTCGCGATTGGTCTGGTAACATCTGGTAGCTGAAACCGAGTTGCCAGCTCCTTAACCACGCCGAAATCGATCAGCACAGGTAAGCGATCGCTCTCCCGTAAAATAATATTGTCCGGCGCAATATCCCGATGAATAATCCCTTTAACATGGATGTGCGCTAAGACGGGCAACAACTGCCGCAGAAATTGCACCACTTCTGCCTCAGAGAAAGTGTTGCCTTGACTCCGACGCTCATCAAGCAGCATCCGATAAGTCTTCCCCTCCACATAGTCCTGCACTAGGAACAACCGCTGATCTTGCTCAAAAGTAGCCCGAAACTGGGGAATCTGCGGGTGCTGGATTTGGTAAAGAGTCGTCGCCTCTCGCTGAAACAGTTCCCTTGCTTTCTCCAGCGCATAAGCTGATTCTTGAGCAGGAATTAATTCCTTTAAGGCACATCGTTCGCTAAAGCGCCCCTGGTCCTCTGCTAGATACGTTCGTCCGAACCCTCCCTGACCGAGAATACCGATCAAGCGGTAGCGGTTTTGTAGAATCGTTCCAATGACAATCGGGGGTTGCATAAATAAGGGCTAGGGAAGAAGGGCTTTTCAAGATGCAATTATGACAAAGCTATGCTACCTTACCTTCTTGGATCTATTTTGGCAAAAGCTGTCGCTCACCGTTCCATCAGCTTCTAATCTTGGCTTGTTGGAGCTTGTTGGAAAGTGAGTCGCTCCCCCCAGCCATCAGTCGGACTTTCCGATGCGGCTAATCGGCGATCGCGTTCCCTTAATGTATTTTTACTTTGCTTTCTATTTGTTAAAAAATTATTTATTATCAAAGCATTTGTCTAGAAATCTGTACATTTGAATTGCCTATGCGATCTAAAGTTTATGTTTTATCAGGAGAAATACGGAGACGTTATCTTAACACTTTACTTAAGATTCCAAAAACTAAGGCATTCTACTGAGATGCTCATACCTGAAGAAACCTGCATTGAAGAGTTCGGTTCTCAAACTTAAGACCAAAACTTTCTAATTCTTGTCTATAGAGCAATTTTTTAGATATTCTGTAACCAGTGATTCAGATATTCATCCCTTCTTAACAAATAAATTTGATAAGTCTTTTCGGCGACAATGATAAGATTGCGATCGAAGTAGCTCTTGAGGGTCTGCTGTGCTCCGTTCTCCCACTATATCGCTTCAGCCTACGCTGCCACAAATAGCAGATAACAATCGTCTGCGACTGTTTTCCGGCTCTGCTAATATACCCCTCTCTCAGGAAGTTGCTCGCTATCTAGGCATGGACTTGGGACCAATGGTTCGCAAGCGGTTTGCTGATGGAGAGCTTTACATTCAAATTCAAGAATCGATTCGAGGGTGTGACGTCTACTTAATTCAACCCACTTGCCATCCGGTGAACGATCACTTGATGGAATTGCTGATCATGGTTGACGCCTGTCGCCGCGCCTCGGCTCGACAAATTACCGCAGTCATTCCTTATTATGGCTATGCGAGAGCCGACCGCAAAACAGCGGGACGCGAATCCATTACCGCCAAGCTGGTTGCGAACCTGATTACAGAGGCTGGAGCCAGCCGGATTTTGGCGATGGATTTGCACTCAGCCCAGATTCAGGGATACTTTGATATTCCCTTCGATCACGTCTACGGCTCACCCGCCCTCATCAATTACCTGGCAAACAAGCAACTATCTGACTTGGTTGTTGTTTCACCGGATGTAGGTGGTGTGGCTAGAGCCAGAGCGTTTGCAAAAAAGCTAAACGATGCCCCGTTGGCGATTATTGATAAGCGTCGGCAAGCGCATAACGTAGCAGAAGTGATGAATCTGATTGGCGATGTCGAAGGCAAAACAGCCGTCTTAGTAGACGACATGATTGACACCGGCGGTACCATTTCCGAGGGCGCTAGGTTGTTACGCAAAGAAGGCGCTAGGCAGGTATATGCCTGTGCTACCCATGCAGTTTTCTCTCCACCTGCAATTGAGCGGCTCTCAAGCGGGATATTTGAAGAGGTGATTGTCACCAACACCATCCCAGTCCCCGAAGCAGATAGATTTAAACAACTGACGGTTCTTTCGGTCGCCAATGTGCTGGGCGAAACTATTTGGCGGGTTCACGAAGATAGTTCTGTCAGCAGTATGTTCCGATAAATCTTAATCCGCGAGGGATGTAGTTTTTTTAGGTCTAGGGACATGGCATTGCCATGTCCCTACAAGATTACAAGTAATGCAAAAATTCTCCTGGGACTAATCGCAACTCGCCAGATGTAAAACGATTAATTTCTACCCAAAGTGCCGCTTTTTGGCGATCGCCTTCAGCAAAAATTGTTCGTTCAATCTGATAAAGCTTGGGATCGACAAAATCACATTGATACAGTTGAATGATTTCGTGACCAGGCTTACCGTTGAAAGTAAACAAATTTTCGATACAGCCAAGATATCGAATATTCGTTAATTCAGCCTGGATTTCTTCTTGAAATTCTCGTTGCAGTGCTTCGAGGCTGGTTTCTCCAAAGTCAACGCCGCCCCCTAAGGCGCGATAAAATGTATTTTGCTTAACGGGGTCATAGCCTTCGGAAATAAAAATGCGCTCGTCGTTCCGAATCAGCCCCAAGGCAAGCACCCGAATTTCACCTGATTTGTGCATCGTTTTTGTCAATTTTCGTTGTAACTAAAGGCAGCCCGACTTTCGCTACCCTCAACAGGCCAGTCTTCATTTTCGCCGCCAATGTACAAACGTTCAATTCTTACGTATTCGTTGTTCAGCTGGTTGAGGGAGTTAATCAAGACATCAAGCGCGATCGCATCACTGGTTCCTAGATCGAGCCAGCACCGTGCCCATCCCCCTTCATACTCAAACTCGCCCATATTATGCATGAGCGAGACCATTGTGTTATCCGCTGCCTCAGAATCGTAATCCATGTAGCTGATATCTAAACCCGTATCCTGGACTTGGAGATTTTCTGCATTAAATCCTCCCAATTTTCCCAAGAAGAACCAGGAGTTAAACACCTCCTCGACATACTGCTTTTCCATCTCCGAGGGAACCATGCTGAACTCCAGCCAGATCCACAGATCGAAAGGGTTAAACTCGCGGAACACTACCTGCATATCAACCGTGAAGTATAAAGTGTAAAGGATGAAATTCAAGAAATCGGCTTCAATCCATTGTTTTGGAACCTGTTTTGGAACCGCAAACTCATTTCATCCTTTCTTTCATCCTATCGTTTATACTTCATCCTTTTAGGCTTCATCCTCCCGTAATCCGGCGTTGTGCTTTATCGCGTTCTCGCTTCAGCTGTTTAACGACGTTCGCCGGGAGTTGGGCTTCTTTTGCGATCGCTTTGTCAAAATTCTCCACCGCCCGCTTGAACAAATCTTGGTTATTGTTTTTCTTCTTCCCTTGCTCAACCAGGATCTGCCCCTTGAGATAGAACAATTCTGGGTTATTTGGCGTGATTTGACTTGCCTTTTCCGCAAATTCCCACGCCTTATCGTACTTCTTCAAGTCCCGATAGCCGACGGCAATTCCTCGATATGCCAAATAAGATGGACTTGCTTTTTCTAAGCGTTCAATCGCTTGATTGGGGTTAGAAAAGGGCAAATTCACCGCAATCATCAAATCCATATACCCCTTGAGCAAGTTGAGTTCTGCGTCATCAGGTGCTACTTTTTCAGCTTTATCGAGGTATTCAAATACCTGCTGCAATTTACTCAAAGCTTGCGGGCCACTTTTGATTGCATCTCGATTCGCGATCGCAATCGTATGAGCGCCTTGTAAAAAATGACCTACTGCGGTGTAGAGATTTCCCCGCAAGGGATCGCTTGCTGTAAGCTGCTCAGCCGTTTGCAGCGTCTTGTCCGCGTATAATTTAAACTCATCTAACAAAGCTTGTTTTTGTTGCTTGCTCTCCGCACTTTCCCCTTTCCAGTCAATAGAGGAGTAGGTGAGAGACGCCTTCATTGCGTATGCTAGGGGTTCGTTGGGTTCCTGCGTTTCCGCTTGCTGTAGGTAACGCTTTGCTTCTAGATAGTTTCCCTTTTCAAAGATTGCCTTGAAAGCAGCTTCTGTACTGTCTCCGATATTCCGAGGATTGCTAGAGCGAAAAGGGTCATCCGCTAGACTAGGGCTAGACCAAACGCTGACTGCCATCAGCGATGCGAGCAGAGCAAAACGTGCAGACGCTGGCGCGATCAAAGGCTTAGAGCAAATCGCGGGTGTATTTGCGATCGCAGAAACAATCTGCTTCGGAACCGAAAATCGATCCATTATCGTCATCCTCACAAAACCTTACGCTTGAGTGAATGCTGTCTCCAATGTTAAATGCTATCTAGTAACGCCAGAAAATATTCTGTTACCATCGCCCTTCGGCTCAACATTTAGAAACAACAAGTGTATAATTAGTCACTTCTAGATAAAGAGAGTTAAATGCGTTTGACGCCTTTACTAAATTCCAGGTTCCGGAAAAATTTAGTTAATTTTTTTTAAATGCCAAGGATAAAAGTAGAAATAAAGAGATCCGGAATCGCGGATAAAATTTGTTTTGCTCAAAAACAGGTTTCGTTCAGTTTTTCTTGTGCCGAATAATTTAAGTCAAAATTAAAGAAGGCTTTTTTGTTCCCAACTGGATGCCTTGACGAGTTCGCTTTCTATTTTCTATTCGGGTAATTAATGCTCTATCTCAAAAACCTGACTTATCACCCCCCGGCTGCCCCTACTGCGATTCTAAAAGCCCTTAATTTAGAACTGGCACCGAACAATCTGGGTCTTGTCATTGGCCCAAGTGGCTCTGGCAAAAGCACATTTTTAGAAATTCTCGCAGGTCTGGCGGAAAAAACGGATGGTGCCCTCTATTGGCGAGACCAAGAACTGACTCCCGAACATCTGCAACAGTTGGGAGGATTAGTGTTTCAATTTCCAGAGCGGCATTTTTGTGGCGGGACAATTTTAGAAGAACTGCGGATGGGGCATCCAGAGTTGGGATCGGAAAAAGTCACGGAAGCTCTGCAAGAAGTAAATCTGGCACATCTGCCGTTGCATACCTCACCGCATTCCTTGAGTGGAGGTCAACAGCGACGCCTTGCTCTAGCAGTGCAGTTAATTCGCCAACCTCATTTGTTGTTGTTGGATGAACCCACCGCTGGCCTAGATTGGTCAATGCGGCGTCAGCTAGTGAGTTTATTAGCAAAACTCAAAACCCATTGGACGCTGTTGGTCGTCACGCACGATGCGGGTGATTTGTTAGCGATCGCCGATCGATGCTGGACAATTAACCACGGAGAATTGCAATCGGTGGAACCAGCGTCATTGGAAGCCAAAGTGATTGAGCCGCAACCAGCAGCTTAAATGGGTTTGGACGGTTGTAGGGCGAACCCTTTCCCGAAGGGTAATTCACAAATTTAAAAAGTTGAAGGTTGGCGGTCATGGGTGAGATTGAGACGCTAATATTGCCGGAAATGGCAGATATCTGGCAGCAAACATTAGGCTGGCAGCCGGAAGCCGAACAGAGGCAACAATTTCAGCGCCTTTACAAGCTAATTTTGGCAGGAAACCGCCAGCTAAATTTAACTCGCATCACCGAACCGACAGAGTTTTGGGAAAAACATCTGTGGGATTCTCTGCGAGGAATTGCACCCCTGCTATCCTCCCATTCGGAAGGGACAAGCGATCGCTTGTCCCTTCCCTCCGTCGAACGCGCTATCGATATTGGGACTGGAGGAGGATTTCCGGGGATTCCCATTGCGATCGCCCTCAGCCATTGCACCGTCACTTTACTGGATGCCACGCGCAAAAAAATCGCGTTTTTAGAAACTCTGATCGACCAGATGGGGATTCAAAATGCTGCTACTTTGACTGGTAGAGCCGAAGAAATTGGTCAACATCCCCAGCATCGAGCTTCTTACGACTTGGCACTGGTGAGAGCCGTCGCCACAGCATCTGTCTGTGCAGAATATGCCCTCCCGTTACTAAAACCCGGTGGCTTAGCCATCCTCTATCGAGGACAGTGGACAGAAGAAGAAACCAATGCTCTACAACCAGCGCTTGTGCAATTGGGTGGTGTCATTGAGTCGATAGAAGGGTTTACGACTCCTTGTAGTCATAGCGATCGCCACTGTCTTTATCTCCGCAAAGTGGCACCCACGCCGAGGGAATTTCCGCGCACTGTCGGCTTACCTGCTCAAAAGCCACTTTAGCCGCAGGCGATGGCAGGGTGGGGTTTTTTCGTATTTTTGGGTCATCAACCAGATTCGATATTATCCATTCTCGTAACGCTGCAACAGACTGGCTAAAAACTCAGCGGCTGTGGTGTAGGTTCGCGTTTCCGCTTTTCCCTTTACTGAACTTACCCACCAACCTTGTGCAGTTTGAGGCGATCGCCATAATTCTAAATGCTCTACTGGCGGATCGGCATAGAAACTCTCTTCGCCACTTCCCAGTACCGCTGAACTCCAGTGTGTAAAGTAATCGTGACTGAGTCGATGGATGGGAAAGTTACCAGACAAAGGCATACCCCAGCCATCTAGCGCAATCAAAGCTTTAACCGTTCCTCCTGATAGCTGCCACAGCCAAGCCGCTCCAATTGCCCCCACAACACCCGCACTGAAGCTAATAAAGATTACGGGTGATGCTTGGGAGCTAGGCGGACTAAGATTTACGCACAAATAATTGTAAATATCCGCTGCTGAGTAAGCGGCGAATTCTTGAACCGGAAAAATCAACAGGTTCTCTCTCTTTTTTGGCTGTAATTCTTCCAGAAAACTCTGCGTTAGCGCTGGATCGTGGATACCTGGACAAATAATGACGCTCATCATTTCTAAAGGTTAGGGGCAAATGATGACGAGCATCATTTGAATTATGAAAATATCTTACAGACAAAACATCGATCTTCAGATATAAAAAATCTTAGAAAGACTTTTAAAAGTTTCAATTCAGGGTGTAGCTAGTTGTTAGCGGGTTCCCAGCAGAATCTATGATTTCAACGATTAGTAAATCTGGACTTACGCTCTTTAGCTGAAGACATAAACTGCCTGTCGCTATTATGTTTCACTTATAGGTGACAAGAAGTGAAAAAATATGGTGGCTGTACGTGGCAGTGGTAAAATTCCTGAACACAATCCCAACATCGTTCAGTTGGATTCAGGAAACACTTAGCAAATGAGACAGAAGAAGATAACAGCGCTTCAGCGAAATCTAGCGCGCTAAGTGTATTCCCTTATGGCTGTTCGCTTACAGAGGATATGCGGTGGCGTCGTGACGGCTGCCCTTCCTTGTTGGCATCGGGGTTTCGATTGCGGCACTGTGTCTCTGGCAAGGACTAGAAGCACTGGAGAGCGATCGCATTCAGCAGAAAATTGACTGGAAGCCGAGAGTATAAAAATCGAACTCACTGGGGAAATGGAAGAGCGATTTTTAGCACTGGTTCGCATGGCAAAGCGCTGGGAAAATGCGGGGAAGCCATCTCAGCAAAATTGGGAAGCAGATGCAACACTTAATTTTCAGCAGTTCAGCGGCTATCAAGCGATTGAATGGGTAGATCCGGAATTTAATGTGCGCTGGGGTATAACCAGTGACAGTCGCAGAAAATCTTGCCCTAGCGCTAGCCAATTTATCGCTGTATGAAACTTTACAAAAACAAAAGGTACAATATCGGCGTCAGCAACTGGGTACGATTTCAATCCCGCTGGGAGTTGCTTGCTTCCCGATTCACGGCAATACGGGAGAGGCAGTCATTCATGCGGCGGATGCGGCACTTTACAAAGCGAAGGCGCAAGGACGCGATCGCGTTAGCGTATGCCACTAGATGCAGCTCTTCCCCCGATCGCTCGCTCCTGACTTGTATCAATCATTGGATGGATGAATTGCGCATCAAAACTCGCTGCAATATTATCTAACTACTAAATTTTTTACCTTAATCCCCCCATAGGGGATGTTAACCTAAAAAAGGAGTGGTGCTTTGAGGGGATTGAATCTGTACGACAACGCGATCGCCCCAGTTTCCACTCTGATGTAGACACCATTCAAGTTGAGGAACGCGACTTGGTAGCCACCCCAGAAAAACTTCAACAAAATAACGATTCAGCCACTGGTAACGACCGCGTAGCCGTATTGCTGATGGGCTATGGCGAAGTAGAAAGCTACGACGACTTTGCCAACTATAACGAACAAGCTTTAAATCTACTCACCGCTAAGTTTGCGCCGGTACCCACCTGGATTTATCCACCACTCGCAAAGCTTTTGGCAATCTTTGACCTGCACGAGTGGAACCACCAGCACGATCATTTTATTTCCCCCCACAATGCAATTTTTGAACAGCAACGAGCGGGGATAGAAAAAAATCTACAAGAAAAATGGGGCGATCGCGTTAAAGTTTTCAAAGCCTTTAACTTCTGCGCTCCCTTCCTTCCCGAACAGGTTCTTGCTGAAATCAAAGAGCAGGGTTTTGACAAACTGCTGATCTACCCGCTCTTAGTAGTAGATTCTATCTTTACCAGCGGGATTGCGGTCGAGCAAGTAAATAACGCCCTTTCCAAACTCTCTGACGGTAGCGAACATTGGATTAAGGGACAGCGTTATATTCCCTCCTTCTACAACGAACCCGCCTACATCGAATTGTTAGCGCGTCTAGTAGAGGAGAAAATTGCCCGCGATTTAGCAGTCGCGCACCTACCCTCCCAAACTGCCATCGTGTTGATGAACCACGGTTGCCCTCACAAAGCTAAAGGATTTACCTCTGGCATCACTGAAAGTGAGGCACTCTACGAGAGAGTTAGAGAGAAGCTGATTAATAAATATCCGCTGATTTCAGTAGGTTGGCTCAACCATGACACGCCTCTGATTGAATGGACTCAACCTAATGCCACCCAAGCTGCTGAAAATCTAATTCTGCTGGGTGCTACCTCCGTCGTTTTCATGCCAATCGGCTTTGCTACTGAGAATCACGAAACTCTGCTAGATGTAGACCACATCCTGCATAGCTTACGGCGTCGGCATCCTGAAGTGACTTACGTGCAAATGGAGTGCGTCAACGACCATCCAGAATTTTTAAAGATGGCAGCAGAATGGGCGCATCCTCAGATTGAAGCTTTATTTTCAGAACAAGCTCTTTCCGTTAATCCTCAGATGGCGGCGATGCAAGCGGCTCATACCCACGACCACCACGATCACGGTCATCATCACCATGACCACGGTCATCACCACGACCACGAGCACCACCATCATTAAATAATTGGGTGTTTTTTAACGCCTAGAACCACAAAGGAATAAAGCAAAGATACGCAAAGAAAAATCATCTCTGCGTACCTTTGTGATTTCCTTGGCGTACCTTTGCGTTAAAACTTCCCAATTGAAGCCGAAAACTAGGCAGCCTTTCTCAGTTTTTGGGTATTTTCTACTAAACTTTTAGCAAATTCATCAAAGCGCTCAGAAAGTTTATCATCCAGCAAGTTCCCATTGGCATCAAACGCTTTCCAAGCTTGTCCAATGGCAATTTGTTCCGGAATTACCCAAGCATGAACCCAGCGCATAATTACCCGCAGATCGTTGAGAGCGTTACTATTTGACTGACCTCCCAAGACACTAATTAAACCTGCAACTTTATCGCTTAGCTGGTCAAAGCTCATTAAATCTAAGGCATTTTTCAGCACACCACTGACACTACCATGATATTCAGGGGTTGCCAAAATTAGGCCATCTGCCTCAGCGACGGCTTTCCGCATCTTTGCAACATCTGGAAAGTCTGGAAATTCCTTTTCCCCGTTACAAAAAGGCAGATTCATTTGCCGCAAATCAAGAACTTCTACCTCAGCACCAAGCGATCGCATTCGCAAAGCTGCCAAATTTAGAGCCAGCTGACTTTGAGATTCAGCCCGTAAACTCCCGCCAATTCCCACAATTTTGACCATATCAATCCTCCATGAAGATGAAAACAAGCTTTAGTAACCGCAAAAATAGTTAATTTTAGGCAATCACCTGTCACCGAGACATCGGTAGATAAATTTACGATAATATTAAAGCGTACTCGTTATGAATACGTTTAAGATAACAAGTTCCACCCAACTTCGTCAACAAAGCAGCCAAAACCAGCAAACCGATTCTCGGCAAGGCTGGAATCGAGACAGTTAAACTAGAAGATGGAAAGGTCTGCTCAACTCCTGATTTAGGCAGATTCCTCTGGAAATCCAGCAACCTAGGGGTTGAGTCAAAGCAGCAGGGAAAGGGCAATAGTTATGAACAATAATTCTGGGATCGAAGCATGGATAGGGGATCGACCGGCAAAAAGGTCTAAAGATTCCGTTAAACCAGCGCCACGACGCTTCTGGCAGATCGCCGCCAGTTTGATGATTTTCCAGGGGATGCTGCTGAGTCCTCCTGCCCTCGCCAAGGCAGAGCAGAACACCCTCACCTATGGCGATTTATTGCAGAAACTTGAGGCAAACCAAGTCACCAAAGTGGAAATTGACCCAGCCACCCGGATGGCTAAGGTTAGATTAACGGGGCAAAAGCCAACCGATCCGCCGCAAGAGGTAATGCTTCTAGAGCAAAACCCAGAATTGATCGAACAACTCCGCGACAAAAATGTCGAACTTGATGTACAACCTTCGACCGATAACACCGCAGCGGTGGGAGTAGCGGCAAACTTACTATTACTCTTCTTCTTACTGGGAGTATTAATGTTTATTTTCCGTCGTTCTAGTAATGCCTCTGGCCAAGCCATGAACTTCGGGAAATCAAGAGCCAGATTTCAGATGGAAGCCAAAACCGGCGTCAAATTTGACGACGTCGCCGGGATCGAAGAAGCCAAAGAAGAACTCGAAGAAGTCGTCACCTTCCTCAAACTTCCAGAGAAATTCACCGCCGTAGGTGCGAAAATTCCCAAAGGCGTCCTGTTAATTGGCCCTCCCGGAACCGGGAAAACATTACTCGCCAAAGCGATCGCAGGGGAAGCTGGGGTTCCCTTCTTCAGCATCTCCGGCTCGGAATTTGTGGAGATGTTCGTCGGCGTCGGTGCATCCCGCGTCCGCGACTTATTCAAAAAAGCCAAAGAAAACGCTCCCTGCTTAATCTTCATCGATGAAATCGACGCCGTCGGACGGCAAAGAGGCGCAGGCATCGGCGGTGGGAACGACGAACGGGAACAAACCCTCAACCAGCTCTTGACAGAAATGGACGGGTTTGAAGGCAATACCGGAATTATTATCATTGCCGCGACCAACCGTCCCGATGTTCTGGATTCGGCGCTGTTGCGTCCGGGACGTTTTGACCGACAAGTGATGGTGGATGCACCGGATCTCAAAGGACGCCTTGCGGTTCTGGAAGTTCATGCGCGGAATAAGAAAATCGCCCCCGAAGTCTCGCTGGAAAACATTGCTCGTCGGACTCCAGGCTTTACAGGTGCTGACTTAGCGAACCTACTCAACGAAGCTGCCATCTTGACCGCCAGACGGCGGAAAGATGCGGTTACAGAGCTAGAAATCAACGACGCCGTTGACCGGGTGGTAGCGGGGATGGAAGGCACACCGCTGGTGGATAGCAAGAACAAGCGATTAATTGCCTATCACGAAATCGGTCATGCCGTGATCGGCACCCTGTTACCCGGTCACGACGCGGTACAGAAAGTCACCCTTGTACCACGCGGTCAAGCACGAGGACTAACCTGGTATACTCCGGGTGAAGAGCAGGGTTTGTTTTCGCGATCGCAGCTGCTAGCTCGAATTACCGGAATTTTGGGCGGACGTGCAGCGGAAGAAGTCATTTTTGGCGACGATGAAGTGACAACGGGTGCTTGGAATGACTTAGAGAAAGTGACATCGCTGGCGCGGCAGATGGTCACGCGCTTTGGAATGTCCGATTTGGGGCCGCTGTCGTTGGAAACTCCGAATGGGGAAGTATTCTTAGGGCGCGATTGGGGGAGCCGTAGCGAGTATTCTGAAGAAATAGCGACTCGCATTGATACTCAAGTCAGAACAATTGTTGAGCATTGTTATAAGGAAGCTTGTCGGCTGATTTTGGAAAACCGAGTCTTAGTAGACTATCTGGTGGATCTTTTGTTAGACCAAGAAACGATTGAGGGCGATCGCTTTCGTCAAATTGTAACTGAACGCGCCCAAGTGCCTAAGAAAGAGGTAGCACTTCCTTAATTACCTTAATTAAAAGTGCTTGTTCTTTAAACAGAACACTTCTATAAAAGAACTCGTTTTCCTGAAAAAAACGGGTTCTTTTATTGCTAAGATTTGAGCCTGCCAATCTTCGGGGCGTTCCTGTATAACGTTTCTCAGTTGAGTGCAGTATATTGCGGTTTCTAACAAGTAGGGACATGGCATTGCCATGTCCCTACTGATGTATTGCACCCAGTCCTTGAATTGCTTTTGTCTTAGGTAAGAAGGATTGAGCCTAAGAAAATGTTGTCAAGTCGATCAATAATCAATCGTTCGTTGCCCCTGACGTTTCCACCATGATGTCTGACTTCTAGACGGTTGAAGCAAACGTTGCCCAACTTGCCGAACATTACCGGGTTGTTGAGCATACATTGCTTTAAGAACCTGAGCCGGATCTACATAGTTATCGCCATACTTTAATCCCCAGTGGAGATGAGGGCCAGTAGTGCGCCCAGTCATCCCTACCCGACCAATCCGGGCACCTGCTGGCACTTGTTGCCCTTCCCAAACTACAAGACCCCCGCTGCGATCGATGAAATAACGACCGCCATTGGCGGTTTCCACGCTCCCTTTCATGTGACAGTAGACGTGACGCCACGCACCGGACTCCACAGTAATTGAGGTGCCGCAAAGTCTATCTTGTGAGACTTTCACGACTTTCCCTGCCCACCAGTTACGAATGTAACTTCCTTCAGGTGCAGCAATGTCTAAGCCCCGATGGAATTCCAAACCCCCAGAACCAGAAGGAGAGCGACGGTAGCCAAATGCAGAAGTATAGCCTTGAAAATTTTCAACTGGGAAAGATGCCCCTTGCCAACTATTGCCAGTTAATGCCGAACTTGCTCTAACTTCCAATGCCTCAACTGATTTTGGCTGTAATTCTACTGCTGGCATTAACCAGGCTAAAGGCAGCCCTAATAAAAATAGAAATCGTCTTGGATGGAGAAAGCGGTTTTGAAGGTTTTGTGGTACGGACCCTTGCTGCATTGCTTTACTCTTCGTTTGCCCGAATTAAGATCGATAACCGAGAACTGTGGTGCTTATCTACGCAGCCAATTAACCGAAAGATGTTACTTTAGATTGCTGCCGTGTCAAGTTTGACAGTCAAGCCTTTAGCTGGGGTCTGTCTCTGGGTGGAAATTGTCGGCACTTCAAAACTTTTTCCGGCAGTGAGGAACAACCTATATTCACGGATTCTTGACTTTTGTTAAAATCCCTGAAGAGTAACTACTATAGTGTTGTAAAACCCATGCTGATTGAAATTCTACCGTTTAGATTCGAGCTGAATGCGACCGCGATCGCGGGTGCAGGTCTATGGTCGCTGGCTTTATATCTCGGTTGCTCTCCGGTCAGCGAATGGGTGATGGAGCAAATTAATCGCTGGTTTAACTTCGCTGAGCGATCGCTCTACACTTCACAGGAAGAGTTTGAAAGAACCCGCAAGGGTAGAGAAGCTCAAAATGCCTTTTATGCTTCTATTTTCAGCATTGTGCCTTTTTTCTTAATTGGCGCGATTTGCAATTATGGGGTAGAACTTGGCTTAGGGCGCAGCTGGGCAATCAGTATGGGAATGCTTGCTTGTGTCGGTTGCGGGATCTACGAACTGGGGCGTCGTAGCGCTTAAAAATCAAGCATTTTGTATTTCTAACTCCTCGTAGACTAACTTTGCCAGTTTTTGGGCAGCACCCACTTCACCTCGAATACTGCGGAGGCGATCGCGCATTTCCTGCAATTTTTCAGGATGATTTAAATAGTCCAAAGCCAATTCTGCAACCTCTGTCGCTTGTAGTTTACCGACTAATTCTGGAACTACCTGCGTTTTTGCCCAAATATTAGGCCAAGCATATAAATGCCCTTTTCGCATGACTTGTTGCATGATGATCCAGTTGATTGCTTTGGCAAAACTAGAACCGAAGACTGGCAAATTTGCTAGTAATCCAGGCAGCCCATCCCAGCTTCGCATCGCATCCAGTTGTTGAGTCGGTAATAATACAATCATCGGGACGGCTAGGGCAGCAAGTTCAGCAGTATTGGCTCCCACGGTCGTAAAACACAGAGAACATTGGGATAGTAAGTCATAAGCTGGCGATCGCGTCCACAGTTCGACTCGCGCTCCGGCTGCTGTTTTTAAATACGGAAGTTCTGGCGCATCGGGAGTCATGAGTTCGGCTGTTGCGCCTTTCACTAAGTCAATTACTGGATTTTGCTTGGGATCGGCAAATCGAGCTAAAGTTTTTAGATCCAAAGTCGGAGCGACGGGGATCACAAAGCGGGTTTGGGGACGGTTAGCATAGATGCATTCTGCGATCGCTAAACACAAAGGTACTCCTTGAGCAAGTTTTGCTGGTTTCGACCCAGGCAATAACCCAATCGTTTCACCAGAATAGATTGCCTCTGAAATTTCTAATTTTTCATTTTTAGTGTTTAACTCTCCCGCTTCTGTCATTAAATCCCCGACAACCGTGAACTTGTAGGCATATTTCTTGGGAATGCGGGCGACGAGTTCCGGTTTCATGACGCCAAATCGGTCAATCAAACTGTGCCAACGGGCGTCCCACTCTGCATAAATAACTGTGCGATAACCCAAGCGTCTGCCAATGACGACGGGAAAAACTTGATCTCCACCGAGAAACAGAACCACACCGCGATCGCGCCAATCCCAGTTTTCCGCCGTCTTTCCCCACAGCAAGAACTCCCAAAACTTCTCTGCCCCCTGGACGCGGTCAACTTCCGGGTACGACTGGGCAATTTCCGCTTCTTTACCACTCGCGTTGGGACAAGGAGACAGAACGACCGAGATCCGCACTGCTGAACGGTCATCTTCGAGTTGTTCCCGTAAAGCCTTCACGACAGGACGAACCCAGGTGGCTAACTCCCCAGGGCCATTTGAAAGAATCAAGATGTCCGATATTGGCATTCCCATTTCCCTAAAACTTAATACTTATTTGCAAAACAATGAGTAATCACTTTCAAATTTGTCAATAAATATAAAAAATTGTTGCGAAGTTTTTATCGAATTGTGTCAGATAATGCCCAAACCCCTCACTGGGTAAGCATTTTTTGGTAAAAACACTTCATAAGCCAATCAATCATCAGAACCCAGAATTCAGAAAGATGAGCGATCGCCTCAGACTTCTGTATCTTTAATTCTGCCTTCCAAAATAAGAGAACACGTTATCATTTGGAGCCTACGCGAATGTTCACTCACGTCAAGTCCACCATTCGCCACATTGCCCCGGACAACCTGCGGGGGCGATCGCTACTCAAGGTGGTCTATGTCGTGCTAGAGCCGCAGTACCAGAGTGCCCTCTCAGGAGCGGTTCGCTCAATTAACGAGAACCATCCCGGCTTAGCCATCGAAATTAGCGGCTATCTGCTTGAAGAACTGCGCGACCCTGAAAACTACGAGGGTTTTAAGCGAGACGTTGCGGGTGCCAATATCTTTATCGCTTCCCTGATTTTTATTGAAGACTTAGCCGATAAAGTTGTTGCGGCAGTAGAACCCCACCGCGACGCGCTTGATGTCGCTGTTGTCTTTCCATCGATGCCGCAAGTGATGCGCCTGAACAAAATGGGCAGCTTCTCGATGGCGCAACTGGGGCAATCCAAGAGTGCGATCGCCCAATTCATGCGGAAGCGCAAAGAAAAATCCGGTAGCGGCTTCCAGGATGGGATGCTGAAGCTGCTGCAAACTTTGCCCAAAGTTCTGAAATACCTGCCAATGGACAAAGCGCAGGATGCTCGGAACTTCATGCTCAGCTTCCAATATTGGCTAGGCGGTTCCTCAGAAAACCTAGAGAACTTTCTGCTGATGCTGGCGGATAGATACGTTCTCAAGGGTGTAGAGACGCGCCGTGGCTCGTCTTTCCAATACAAAGACCCCGTCACCTATGTTGATATGGGGATCTGGCACCCCTTGGCACCCCAGATGTTTGAGGATGTCAAAGAATATTTCAACTGGTACAACAGCCGCAACGATATTTCTGCCGATCTCAAAGATCCCCTGGCTCCCTGTGTGGGCTTAGTGCTGCAACGCACTCACCTCGTCACAGGCGACGATGCCCATTATGTGGCGATGGTGCAGGAACTCGAAGCAATGGGCGCACGGGTAATTCCCGTCTTTGCTTCCGGTTTAGATTTTTCTAAGCCAGTTGAGGCTTTCTTCCTCCAAGGCAACCAGACAATCGTGGATACGGTGGTATCCCTGACCGGATTTGCCCTGGTCGGTGGTCCTGCTAGACAAGATCATCCCAAAGCAATTGACACGCTCAAACGCCTGAATCGCCCCTACATGGTGGCACTGCCGCTGGTATTCCAAACAACGGAAGAGTGGGAAAATAGCGATTTAGGGCTGCATCCGGTGCAAGTGGCATTGCAGATTGCCATTCCCGAACTGGATGGAGCAATTGAGCCAATTATCCTTTCTGGAAGGGATGGAGCAACTGGGAAAGCGATCGCCCTCCAAGATCGCATAGAAGCGATCGCTCAACGCGCCTTAAAATGGGCAAACCTGCGCCGCAAGCCAAAACTCCAAAAGAAAGTTGCTATCACCGTCTTTAGCTTCCCACCGGACAAAGGTAACGTCGGGACAGCTGCTTATCTGGATGTATTTGGTTCCATCTACGAGGTGATGAAAGCCCTCAAGCAGAACGGCTACGACCTCCCAGAACTTCCAGAGTCAGCGATGGCGTTGATGCAAGAAGTCATCCACGATGCCCAAGCACAGTACAGCACTCCGGAACTGAATATCGCCTATCGGATGTCAGTGCCAGAGTATGAAGACTTAACGCCTTACTCTCAGCGGCTAGAAGAAAACTGGGGCAAACCACCCGGACATCTCAATAGCGACGGGCAGAATTTATTAATCTTCGGCAAACACTTCGGCAACGTCTTTATAGGCGTCCAGCCAACCTTCGGCTACGAAGGCGATCCGATGCGGTTGCTATTCTCCCGTTCTGCTAGTCCCCATCACGGCTTTGCCGCTTATTACACCTATCTAGAGCGAATTTGGAAAGCCGACGCCGTGCTGCATTTCGGCACGCATGGCTCGCTGGAATTCATGCCCGGTAAGCAGATGGGGATGTCTAACGAATGTTACCCCGATAACTTGATTGGGAATACTCCCAATCTCTACTACTACGCGGCAAATAACCCCAGCGAAGCTACCATTGCTAAGCGCCGCAGCTACGCGGAAACCATCTCCTACTTAACTCCTCCGGCAGAAAATGCTGGACTCTACAAGGGTTTGCAGGAATTGAGCGAGTTAATCGGTTCTTACCAAACCCTAAAAGATACGGGACGCGGAATCCAGATTGTTAACACGATCGTAGATAAGTCCCGCATGGTGAATCTGGATAAAGATATCACCCTGCCAGAGAAAGACGCCAAGGAGATGACCAGCGAGGAACGGGACACCCTGGTCGGTTTGGTGTACCGACGACTGATGGAAATTGAGTCGCGGCTATTGCCTTGTGGCTTGCACGTCGTTGGGAAACCGCCAAGTGCAGAAGAAGCGATCGCCACCCTGGTCAATATCGCCTCTCTCGACCGCAACGAAGAAGAAATTCTCAGTCTTCCCCGGATCATTGCCAACAGCATCGGACGCGACATTGACGACATCTATAAGAACAACGACAAAGGCATCTTAGAAGATGTCCAGCTGTTGCAAGACATCACCCTTGCCACTCGTGCCGCTGTTTCCGCCCTCGTCAAAGAGCAAACTGACGCCGATGGTCGCGTTTCCCTCGTTTCCAAGCTCAACTTTTTCAACATGGGCAAGAAGGAACCTTGGATCGAATCCCTGCATAAAGCAGGCTATGCGAAAGTTGACCCAGAAGCAATTAAGCCTCTATTTGAGTATTTGGAATTCTGCCTCCAGCAAGTTTGTGCCGATAACGAACTGGGTGCCTTACTTAAAGGCTTAGAAGGCGAATACATCCTTCCGGGGCCAGGTGGCGATCCTATCCGCAACCCAGATGTCCTGCCTACAGGCAAAAACATCCACGCCCTCGACCCCCAATCTATCCCCACCGCAGCCGCAGTCAAATCCGCCAAAGTCGTTGTAGACCGACTGCTAGAACGGCAACGGGCGGAAACAGGTGCCTATCCCGAAACCATTGCCTGCGTCCTCTGGGGAACCGACAACATCAAAACCTACGGTGAATCCCTCGCCCAAATCATGTGGATGGTGGGCGTTAAACCCGTGCCCGATGCTTTGGGACGAGTCAATAAACTGGAACTGATTCCCCTGGCTGAACTCGGACGCCCCCGCGTTGATGTGGTGATCAATTGTTCTGGTGTCTTCCGCGACTTGTTCATCAACCAGATGAACCTACTCGACCAAGCCGTGAAAATGGCAGCAGAAGCCGATGAACCGCTATCGATGAACTTTGTCCGTAAACACGCCTTACTACAGGCGGAGGAAATGGGCATCAACCTGCGTCAAGCGGCAACTCGCGTTTTCTCTAATGCTTCTGGTTCTTATTCTTCTAATATCAACCTGGCAGTAGAAAACAGCACTTGGGAAAGCGAATCTGAGTTACAAGATATGTATCTCAGCCGCAAATCCTTTGCCTTCACTTCTGATAGTCCAGGCACAATGGAACAGTCGCGTCAGATTTTTGAAGCAACGCTGAAAACAGCTGAAGTAACGTTCCAAAATCTCGACTCTTCCGAGATTAGCCTCACGGATGTTTCCCACTACTTTGACTCCGACCCCACCAAGGTTGTCGCCACTCTGCGCGGCGATGGCAAAACCCCAGCATCCTACATTGCTGACACTACCACTGCCAACGCCCAAGTCCGCACGCTATCAGAAACCGTCCGCTTAGATGCCCGTACCAAACTACTAAATCCCAAGTGGTACGAAGGGATGCTAAGTCACGGTTACGAAGGCGTCCGCGAACTCTCGAAGCGCCTGGTAAATACGATGGGTTGGTCTGCAACTGCTGGTGCTGTCGATAACTGGATTTACGAGGATACAAATACCACGTTTATCCAAGATGAAGAGATGCGGAAGCGGCTAATGAACCTCAATCCTCACTCTTTCCGCAAAGTTGTCGCAACCTTACTCGAAGTCAATGGTCGCGGTTACTGGGAAACCAGCGAAAGCAACTTAGAGATGCTGCGCGAATTGTATCAGGAGGTCGAAGACCGAATTGAAGGAATAGAATAGTCGGTAACTGAAACTCATGTAGAGACGCGATTAATCACGTCTCTACATGAGTTAAATCATCCCAAATCTAAACCCCTATGTCGGTATGACTGCCCTAACCGTCAACCTCAACCCGATTATTAAGCTGACAGATGAGCAATTTTTTCAGCTTTGCCAAGTAAATGAAAATCTAAGGTTTGAGCGCGCTGCTACGGGAGAATTAATCATCATGTCACCCGCCGGGGGAGAAACAGGAAATCGCAACGCCGGACTAACTGCTCAACTTTGGATTTGGAACGAGCAAAACAGATGGGGTAAAGTTTTCGATTCCTCAACAGGTTTCAAACTCCCCAATGGTGCGGATCGTTCTCCTGATGCTGCTTGGGTGAAACTGGAACGATGGGATGCGCTAACTCAGCAGCAGAGAGAGAAATTCCCCCCCATTTGTCCTGATTTTGTAGTTGAGTTACTTTCACCGAGTGATAGTTTGAAAGTCGCTCAAGAGAAAATGAAAGAATATCGAGACAATGGCACTGTTTTAAGTTTGTTAATTAACGTGAGTTCGGGTTAAGCAGGCAAGGCAGCATCGTTGATCAGGGAGGGCTTCTTGGGCTGGTGGCAGTAGGCAATTAAGCCGGCTATCAAATTGACGGCAAAGTTGACAGGA
>NZ_JAMPKE010000047.1:0-37279 GCF_039961955.1 Trichocoleus sp. DQ-A1 | reverse complement strand
GGATGCGACCATTTTTGACGGTTTGAGTAGATGCACAAATGGGACAGACGGGCATAAGAGGAAAATATCACAAAGAAACTCTTCTTCTCCATCATTACATCTTGGGCACTACCCCTAAGTTTTCTGAGAAAGCAAGATAAGATTTTTTAAGGCAAAGTAACGCAAAGGGATTTGCCAAGTTACGCAAAGCTATCTGCTCATCCTTCGCGTAGACTCTGCGCTATCCTTTGCGGTACTTTGCGTTGAAAATACGATTTTGTGTCAAAATGCCAGTCTTTTAGAGGTCGCCGCCTCGAAATGCCAGCACGAAGATAACTGCTGGGCCAGCAAGCATAATTACCGCCACAAAGCCTAGCTGAGCAATGACTTCCCAGTTGATGCTGCTCAAACCGCTGAACAAGTCGCTGAAAATCTCCATTTGTCCTGCCTTTCTACGGGTATTTACAATGTGTTGATTTGAATAGCTAATTGGCAAATTTTGCCATCTAATCTTACCCAGCGATCGCGTCTTTTATTTAAAGAACTTTACAAAAGTATAAACAATGACAAAAAACCCTCAGAAAGTCGTTTCTTGTGGCTGGCAAGGAAAAACATCTCTCCAAGGCGCGATTTATCGCGTCTAAACTGAAGAGACGAGAACTTTTTGAAAGATGGTTTGGAACAATGCCGACTTGGCGATGTGTTAAGCAATGTGGAGCCTGCTGTCATCTCGATCCAGCAGATCGCCCGGACTTAGATCAATATCTCACGCCGGAGGAGTTACAGGTATATCTGAGCATGGTCGGCGAAGGGGGATGGTGTGTGAATTTCGATCGTGAGACGCGAGAATGTCAGATTTATCTAGATCGTCCTCGCTTTTGTCGGGTGCAAGCAGATGTTTTTGAGGAATTGTACGGTATTGAGCCAGAGGAACTCAATGACTTTGCGGTTGAGTGTTGCCGCGAACAGATTGAAGGCGTTTATGGCGATCGCTCTTTAGAAATGATCCGATTTAACCAAGAAGTTGGCTTTTGAGACAGATTAGGAACTTAAATCTTCTGCAAGCAACCAAAGGTTGATATTTGTACCATATTCTGAGAAAATGAAAAGAATATGAAAATTAGCTAGCGTTGAGCCTAACTCAATAGTGAAACTTTCTGCACTGCCTCCTAGCCTGCCTGCCTTAGAGCGTCCTAGCGCCCAGGTACCTGCTGTTGAATCAGCGCCTTCACCCTCTTCAAAGATTAGCCATTCTAAATCTCAAAAGCCAAAAGTGAAGCTTTTCCAGCGGGTGCCTTGGACAGTCTTTAGCTCCACGTTCTTGACGATCTTTTTGGCAGAAATGGGAGATAAAACTCAGGTGGCAACGCTGCTGATGAGTGCAGAATCTCAGTCGCCGTGGTTGGTGTTTGCGGGTGCGGCGGTGGCACTAATCGCCACAAGCTTGGTGGGTGTATTGTTGGGGCGCTGGCTGGCAACTCGGCTGTCTCCTAAAACCTTGGACATGGCAGCGGGAGCTTGTTTGCTTTTCGTTTCTGTGATGTTGCTGTGGGATGTCGTGCATTTTTAAGTTGCAAGATTTTCACGTTGCAAGGTTGGCACGTTGTAAAGTTCAACCTGTCAGCGATTCAAAACTTTCAACCTTTAACCCTTCCAACCTTCAACTATGGATTGGCATCTTCTCGGAATTAGTTTCATCACGGTATTTTTGGCGGAGATTGGAGATAAGAGCCAATTGGCAGCGATCGCGCTTAGTGGCAGTTCTAAATCTCCCCGCGCCGTGTTTCTCGGAACGATCGCCGCACTGCTGCTGGCTAGCTTCCTGGGAGTCATTGCTGGGGAAGGCGTGGCGGTGCTGTTGCCTGCGCGGTTACTCAAAGCGATCGCAGCCATTGGGTTTGCCTTAATTGCCGTCCGCTTGTTGTGGCCCGATACCGATGTGCCAGAAGATTTAGAAGAGACACCGTAAAGATCGGGTTTGGGCTTTGAGTTCTTACATTGGGAAGAAACTTCCAGCCAGAAAAACATTAATTCTGGAAAAAGCCCGTAAAAAGACAAGGCTTTAGCGCTAGGAGTGTCAACATAGATTTAGTCAGTTGCAGCGCTTCCCACTATGAGCTATTGCCTCAATCCAGCTTGCCCAAACCCTCAAAATCCCTCTGATACAAAGTTTTGCCTGACTTGCGGCACTAAGTTGCTGCTCAAAGACCGCTACCGTGCCATCAAACCGATTGGGCAAGGCGGTTTTGGTAGAACTTTTTTGGCAGTGGATGAAGACAAACCTTCTAAACCGCGCTGCGTAATCAAGCAGTTTTACCCGCAAGCCCAAGGCACCAGCACGGTTAAAAAGGCAATTGAGTTATTTAACCAAGAAGCGATGCGGCTGGATGAACTGGGTAAACATTCCCAGATTCCCGAATTACTGGCATATTTTACTCAAGACGATCGCCAGTATTTGGTGCAAGAGTTTATCGATGGGCAAAACTTAGCCCAAGAATTGGCACAGGTGGGTGCTTTTAGCGAATCTCAGATTCGTCAGTTGCTGAGTGATTTATTGTCAGTGCTGCAATTTGTCCACAGCCAACAAGTGATTCACCGAGATATTAAGCCAGAAAATATTATTCGCAGAAGTCGCGATCGCAAGCTCGTTCTGGTTGATTTCGGCGCGTCTAAAGTTGCCACCACTAACGCCCTCAACCAAACGGGAACCAGCATTGGCAGCCCTGAATATGTGGCACCAGAGCAAGCCAGAGGCAAAGCTTCTTTCGCTAGCGATATTTATAGTTTAGGCGTCACCTGCATTCATCTATTAACTCAGCGCTCTCCGTTTGACTTGTACGATATTAACGAAGATGCTTGGATTTGGCGGCAATATTTAATCTCTAAAGTTAGCGATTCGCTGGGCAAAATTCTGGACAAAATGCTGCAAACTGCTCCCAGTCGGCGCTATCAATCAGTAGAAGAAGTCTTGAAAGACCTGAATCCTTCGCCAGCCCAAGTCACGGTAATTTCTCATACACCGGCGACACCTGCCAAGCCTCTGAAATCATCGCCAGTGACACCACCCGTTGCCAACAAGCCCCCTAACCCATCCAAAAGCCAAATTGATATTGAATTAGAGGCTTTAAAAGCCGAAATAATGGGTGGTAGCACCGCCAAAAACGAAAATCAAAAATCGGCGTCCCCACAACCTCCATCTTCAAATCCTGCTAAAGCTAACAGCCAGGTCGATCTGGAATTGGAGGAGCTAAAAAGTCAGTTTCTGGGATCTCCAACGCCCAAAAAGCCCCCTCAGAGCTAGCGCCTTGGGGATGGCTGTTTGGAAGGCACCGCCATCAATTAAACAATCTCAAACAGCGATCAGAGGCTGAACGCGAGCCGGAAAACCCGCCGAATTGAGCGCCTCAACCGCTGTGTTGTGGTCTTGCACCCAGAATTGACGACCAAGGCGAACGGTTAAGTGCCGCTGTCCTCCTTTCACCGTTGCAATCACCGGGACATTTGCTTTGTCTTTATCGCCTGAGTGTTCTTGGAGATTGGTCATCAAGCGATGCTGTTCCGCAATGTCACCCGCTTGATGAGGTGTCAGTTCCACCATCACCATCCGCACTTGTTCAATGGGTTCTGTATCCTCAACGATCAGCTGAGTTTTATCGTCTCGCCTGTCTACTTTTCCCCAAATAATCAGGCGATTATCCACGACCAGATGTAAGTGAATGCGTTCGTAAGTTTTCGGAAAGACGACGGCTTCAGATTGACCTGTTAAGTCTTCGATTTGCAAGATCGCCATGCGATCGCCTTTTTTGGTGACTACGGGTTTAATCCCGCTGACTATCACAATGGCGCTAAGAGTCGTATCCTCCCGCTGGTCGCCAAGTTCGCTAAGATTAATCGGAGCGAGAATTTGAGCGGATTTCCGCACAGATTTAAGGGGATGGTCAGAGACGTAAAAGCCTAGCAGTTCTTTCTCAAAATGTAACTTTTCGTGTTGAGAAAAATCAGGGATGGCTGAAGCCTTGGGAGCAGATTCAAAGCTACTTTCTGTTGTCGTATTTCCAAAGTCAAAGAGATTTCCCTGACCGCTGGCTCGGTCTTTGGCGCGGTTTTGTCCCCAAGGGAGAACTAGCTCAAGGTCTTTGCTTAATTGCTGTCGGTTGGGTTCGAGGGTATCAAACGCACCGCATTTGATCAAAGCTTCTAAGGCGCGACTGTTAACCGTGCGAAGATCCACGCGATCGCACAAATCAGCCAAAGACTTAAAATTGCCCCCGGTTTCCCGTGCTGCCAAAAGACACCGAATTGCCCCCTCTCCCACATTTCGGACTGCCGACAATCCGAATAAAATACTATTTTGCAGGGGTGTAAAATCAACTCCCGATCGATTAATATCTGGCGGCTCCACTTGAATATTCATACTCAAACAAGTGGTGATATATTTTTGCACCTTATCCTGGTCGCCACTGTTAGAGGTCAGCAGCGCTGCCATGTATTCAACCGGATAATTTGCCTTTAAATATGCCGTTTGATAAGTTACATACGCATAAGCAGTTGAATGGGATTTATTGAAGCAATATTCGGCAAATTTAACCATCTGCTCGAATAAATCTTCAGCAATCTTTTCCTTTACCCCATTTTTAGCAGCTCCATCAATAAAGGCTTCTCGATGCTTTTGCATTTCCGAAACCTTCTTTTTGCCCATCGATCTCCTCAATAAGTCTGCTTGACCTAGAGAATATCCAGCTAAATCCTGAGCCATTTTCATAATTTGTTCTTGATAAACAAGAACCGCATAGGTTTCTTGCAGAATTGGCTCTAGTAAAGGATCGACATACTTGATTTCTTCTCGACCATGCTTGCGGTTAATAAACAGAGGAATCAGACCCGCATCTAATGGTCCCGGTCGATAGAGAGCAAGAATTGAGGAAATATCTTCGATGCTAGAAGGCTTTAGGTCGCGCACAATCTGACGCATCCCAGAAGACTCTAATTGAAAGATGCCTTCTAATTCACCTTTTTCTAATACTTCGTAGGTCTTTTGAATATCCGGGGGTATTTTTTTAACTTCACTTTTGGCTAAGATTTTCTGAGCTTTTCTTTCGTCAAGTGGAAGTTGATCGGGATCGAGGGTAATATTTTTATTTTGCTTAATTAAATCGATGCTTTTCTGGATCATGGTTAAGTTTCTTAAACCCAGAAAGTCCATTTTCAATAACCCCAGCGATTCCAAGTCTTCCATGAAATACTGGGTAATAACTGAGCCGTCATTATTTCGTTGTAGCGGCACAATTTGATCTAAAGGTTCTGCTGAAATCACGACACCGGCAGCGTGTACCCCAAAAGTTTTGTTCGTTCCTTCAATTCGCATTGCCATATCAATCCAATGGCGAACGATGGGGTCATTATTGTATTTTTCTTTAAACTCTGGTGCGGGGGTATCATCCGAAATCATCACCTTGAGTTTTGTTGGCTTACCTCGCACTACTGGGATCAGTTTTGCCATTTTGTCTGCATCCCCATAGGGAATATTCAACACTCTAGCGACATCTTTTAACACCGCTTTAGACGTGAGGCGGTTAAAGGTAATAATCTGCGCCACCCTATCCGTGCCATACTTTTGGGTGACATATTCAATCACTTTGTCCCGTTGTTCAATGCAGAAATCCGTATCAATATCCGGCATCGATTTCCGTTCTGGGTTTAAAAATCGCTCGAATAGTAACCCATGATGGACGGGATCGATGTTAGTAATTTTTAAGGCATAAGCAACCAGAGAACCCGCCGCAGAACCGCGACCAGGCCCCACTGGAATATTATTATCTCTGGCATATTTGATATAATCCCAAACAACTAGAAAGTAAGTTGAAAATCCCATCTGTTGCATCATTTTCAACTCATACTCCAGCCGCTCTTTGTAGATGGGATCGACTTCAGCACGAGAGCGATAACCAAACCGTTCTAAAAGACCTTTCCAGGTAACATCTTCGAGAAAAGTATCGGCGGTGTAGTCGGCTGGGATGGGATAATCGGGAAGACGAGGCTCACCAAGGATGTTGTAAGGTTGAACTTTGTCTGCGACTTCTAGGGTATTTGCGATCGCTTCCTCAATTACGTCGTCCGGTAGATGATCTCGAAACAGATATTTCATCTCCTCAGCGGATTTCAGATATTCAGTACCGCTGTAGCGCATCCGATTATCTTCAGAAATCAGTTTTCCGGTCTGAATACATAACAATGCGTCGTGAGCTTCGACATCGTTGCAGGAAATAAAATGGGAATCATTCGTAGCGACAATTTTGATGTTTAATTCTCGTGCAATTTTGACAATTTCAACGTTAACGAGGCGGTCTTCTTGAGAACCGTGGTCTTGAATTTCTAAATAAAAATCATCACCAAAAACATCTTTATACCACTGAGCAGTTCGACGAGCAACATCAGGTCGGCGCTGAAGAATTGCTTGGGGAATTTCACCGCCCAAACAAGCACTGGTGACAATTAAACCTTCGTGGTATTCAGCTAATAATTCTTTGTTGATACAAGGACGGGCAAAAATTCCTTTCCCCTGATAACCTTTAAGATGGGAAATTGTTGTTAATTTAACTAGGTTTTTATAGCCTTTTGTATTTTTAGCTAATACAACTTGGTGATATTTTTTTCTGCCGCGCTTTTGTTCTTCAATATCACCATTAACGACATACATTTCATTGCCAATAATTGGCTTAATCGTTTTCCCACGACAAACCTTAATTAGCTCAATCGCGCCATACATAACACCGTGGTCTGTGAGCGCGATCGCAGGCATCCCCAATTTCAATGCTTGATCCACCAGTTCCGGTAACTGACTGGCACCATCCAGCAAACTGTAATCACTGTGAACGTGCAAACCAACAAAAGACATATTCGGTAATCGGTAATTGGTAATCGATAATCGGTAATCGGTGATGCCAATTACCGATTACTAATCTAGAGTTTTGGAGCGCGTAGATGCCAATCAGTTGCTTGCTCATAGGCATAAGCAACTTGCAGTAGCAAATCTTCTCGCAACACGTTACTCATCATCTGTATCCCAATCGGTAATCCCTGATCATCGAATCCACAAGGTAAACTCAATCCAGGCAAACCTGCGAGATTTAAAGGAATCGTCATCAGGTCATTTAAATACATACTCAAGGGATCTTCGCTATTTTCCCCTGCTTTAAATGCGGTGGTGGGAGCAGTGGGAGACACTAAGATATCCACTCTTTCAAAAGCCCGTTGGAAGTCTTGTTTAATCAAAGTGCGGACTTTTTGCGCTTTCAGATAATAGGCGTCGTAATATCCTGCTGAGAGAGCATAAGTGCCTAACATGATCCGCCGCTTGACTTCGGTGCCAAAACCAGCGGAGCGAGTTTGAGTATACATTGACAATAGATTGTCCGCGTCAGGCGTCCGGAAGCCATACTTCACGCCGTCATAACGGGCGAGATTGGCGGATGCCTCAGAAGGAGCAATGATGTAATAAGTGGGCAAACCGTAGCGGAAGCGGGGACAGGAAATTTCTTGAATTTCGGCTCCCAAATTTTGTAGCTGCTCAATCGCTTTTGTAACTGCCTGCCAGACGCAGGAGTCTACACCTTCGCCAAAAGTTTCTTTAATAAAACCTACTCTCAGCTGACCTCTAGGTCTAAGGTCAGGTCGCAGGGATTTGGCGTAGTTGGGTATTTTAACGTCGAGACTGGTGGAGTCCTTGGGATCGTAACCCGCGATCGCTCCCAGTAAAATTGCCGCATCTTCGACTGTCCGCGCAAATGGCCCAATTTGGTCCAAAGAAGACCCATAAGCAACCAGACCAAAACGGGAAACCAGCCCATAAGTCGGTTTTAATCCGACAACGCCGCAGAAAGACGCTGGCTGACGGATAGACCCCCCTGTATCGGAACCGAGAGACACCACACACTCTCTTGCCGCCACCGCCGCCGCCGAACCGCCAGACGATCCTCCCGGCACCCGCTGTAAATCCCAAGGGTTGGCGGTGACTTGATAGGCAGAGCTTTCTGTAGAACTGCCCATCGCAAACTCATCCATATTCGTTTTGCCCACCATCACCGCACCAGCATCTGCCAGTTTTTGGGTCACGGTTGACTCGTAGGAGGGGACAAAATTTTCCAAAATCTTGGAACCGCAAGTGGTGCGAATTCCCTGGGTACAGAGATTGTCCTTGATGCCAATGGGAATGCCAGCCATCAGCCCAATTTCTTCACCAGCAGCGATTTTGGCATCCACAGCTTGAGCCTGTTCTAATGCTCTCTCTGCCGTCACGCTCAAAAAACTATTCAATTTCGGCTCTAGTGCCTGAATGCGGTCTAAAGCTTCTTGAGTGAGTTCTACAGCGGAGCGTTCTTTACTAATGAGTTGTTTGTGCAACTCGCGGATGGATGGCATGCTTTGCTTCTACCTTTAGTGACTCAAAGTCCAGATATTTAGTATAGGTCGTGGTTTAGACGCGGTGGTTAATTCAGCAATCCTTTGGGATTGTGAAATTTTAGCGGGAAGTTTGGCAAACCCGGAAATGCCGAACCGAAGGTTGTTCTACACAAGACATCCCTTTCCCGACGCTGTCCAGTTACCCTCCAAGTCGAGCATACTGGATCGTGTCCGTAACACACGCCAGGTCAATTATGCGTCGATTTCAGTTTTGCGCGATCGCTCCCATGCGCTTTCTCGCTCAGAAAGTTTTGAGACTCGTAACCCTATTGCTATTGTCTCTAACATTTTTCGGTTGGACACTTCCAGCGCAAGCCGCTAGCCAAATTAGTCCGCGATTGGAAGAGCAAATTTTGCAGGTGATTCGTCAGCACCCAGAAGTAATTCTGGAGTCGGTTCAGGCATATCAGCAGCAACAACAACAGCGGCTAAGCCAAGCCCAGCAGTCATTTTTGCAGCAGTTCAAGACCAATCCTAAGGCAGTGATTGGTGCCTCTCCGACGACGGGAACAGAGTCGTCAAAGGTTGTGCTAATCGAATTTTCAGACTTTCAGTGTCCTTATTGTGCCCAAGCGCATGACACGCTAAAGGAGCTGATCGCAAAGCATCCGGATGAAGTGACTTTAGCTTACAAGCATTTTCCCCTCGCTCCGATCCATGCGGAAGCCATGCCAGCAGCTAAAGCGGCTTGGGCGGCAGATCGGCAAGGCAAATTCTGGGAATACCATGATGCTTTATTTGCCAAGCAAGAAAAATTGGGCGAGGAGTTGTATGTGGAGATTGCCCAAACACTTAACTTGGATTTAGAGCAATTTAACCGCGATCGCGCTAGCGATACGGCTAGTGCTGCGATTGGACAGGATGTTCAGCTAGCCGAGAGTTTAGGGCTTGCAGGCACTCCCTTTTTCTTGATCGATACTGAGACTTTCTCAGGTCCTATCCAACTGTCAGATATGGAAAATCTACTCACTGCTGCCAAGTAGTTCCAGCGTCATCAAGATTGAATCTGGATGGAGCGCTTTAAGCGTTCATTGCCTTTGAGCGCTTCTAACAGCCTCAGTCATTTAGCTGTACCTGAGTTGACAGAATGCCAGATTACAGAGAGGCTGTCACTTTGGTAACTAAAGGCAGTGTAATCAGAAACTCAGCTCCCTTACCGGGAGAAGAAATGCACTCCAGCTGACCACCATGTTTTTCGACGACCACTTGGTAGCTGATAGACAAGCCCAATCCGGTGCCTTTACCAATCGACTTGGTGGTAAAGAAAGGTTCAAACAGGCGCTGTCTAACCGTTTCAGTCATCCCCCGCCCATTGTCAGCGATGCGGATTTGCACCTGCTGGGGGTTCAGTAACTGGGTATAAATGGTGATTCGGCTGGGATTTTCTTTGATGTCCTGAGGCGATCGCTGAGCGTCCCGTTCGTCTAGGGCATCCATCGCATTGGAAAGTACATTCATAAACACCTGATTCAACTGACCGGCGTAGCATTCCACCAAGGGCAAATTTCCGTATTCCTTGATGATTTCAATGCCGCGACGGTCAGATTTGTCTTTCAGACGGTTGTGCAGGATGGTTAGCGTGCTGTCAATGCCTTCGTGAATGTTGACAGCTTTCACTTCTGCCTCATCCATGCGTGAGAAGTTGCGGAGTGCCAGCACGATCTCCTGAATTCGGTCGGCTCCAACTTTCATCGACGATAGCAGCTTCGGCAAGTCTTGCATCAGGAATTCTAGGTCAATCGCTTCAGCTTCTTCCTGAATTTCTGAATGTGGGTGAGGATAGTGCGTTTGATACAGTTCCAGCAACCTCAGCAAGTCTTGCATATAGTTGTTGGCATAAGTGAGATTGCCGTAGATGAAGTTGACGGGGTTGTTAATTTCATGGGCAACGCCAGCAACTAACTGTCCCAGACTGGACATTTTTTCAGTTTGTACCAATTGCGCCTGAGTCTGCTGGAGTTCCTTGAGTGTCTGCTCTAACTCGTGTGCTTTAGTACGGGTTTGATTGTACAGGTCTGCCTGGTTGAGCGCGATCGCAAACTGCTCTATCACGCCCTGTAGCAACTCGACCTCGCTATCGTTCCAGAAACGCGGTTCGGTGCTGTGGCTACAGCAAATTGCGACAACCATACCCCCAGGTAACTGAACGGGGATAATCAGTACTGTTCGCATTCCTAGCGTGCGTACAAAGTCTCGCCAAGTGGGATCTTCTACCGTCTCGATATCTTCTATTCGTAAGGTTTCCAGCTTTAGAAGTTTGGTCGCTAACACACCGAATGCCGATGCAGGATAGCGTCCGGTCAAATCGGGTAGGTGAGAAAGGCGAACTTCCGGAGAAATTTCCCAGTATGGCTCCTCTACATTGCCGTGATACCAGCCAAGATGACATCGATCGGTCTGAAGGACTTTCTGGATTTCGTGCAATGTTGTCTCTAAGATGGCATCAAAGTCAAGAGAATTGCGAATCTGGTTTGTGAGCCGATTAATTAACTGTTCGCGCTGTGCTTGCTCTTTTAGCTGCTGAACGGACAATCGCAAGGCATCTTCTACCCGTTTGCGTAAGCGAAGCTCGTCGTAGACATCGCTAATATCCCTCGTGATGACAACGATACCCAGAATGTTACCGTGAGCATCCCGCCAAGGAGCTTTTGTGGTTAAAAAGGTGGTGTTGATGTCACCATTAGAAACCACTTCCTCATAAGCTTCAGTAACGCCTGCTTCCATAATCTGACGGTCTCTCGCCATGATTTGGTGGGCAATGTCGGGAGGTAGCAGTTCAGAATCGTCTTTGCCAAGAATCTCCTCAATTGGCTTTCCAAAGAAGTTTGCCAAATTAGAGTTGAGCGCGATATGACGCCCCTGCCGATCTTTGACAAGGATGAAGTCTGGTGTACTTTCCAAAATAGAGCCTAAGATGGCATTGCGTTCGCGCAGGACTGCTTCCGCTTGTTTGCGTTCGTCTTCGACGCGCTTGCGATCGCTGATATCCGTCGAAATCCCACCCAGCGCGTAAGGCACACCAGCTTCATCCAGAATTGGGAAATGCACCGAAACGTAGGTATGCAAACCATCTTCATGGAGGATAACTTCTTCTGAGACGATGGCTTTTCCCCCTGCCAGAATCCGTCGGTCGTTCTGTGTAAACTGCTGAGCCATTTCTTGGGGAAACAAGTCGTAATTCGTCTTTCCTTTAATCTCCTCTCTGGTAATGCCAAATAACCGTTCAAATTCCCGATTAACCCGAATGTGTCGTCCTTGAATATCCTTTAAATAAATCACTGCCGGACAGTTATCGATAATCGCTTGCAGTTCTGCCTCGCTCTCTTTCAAAGCGGCTTCTGCCTGCTCTCGTTCTCGAATTTCGTCTTGCAGGTGTGCCACCACCGCTCGGAGTTCCTGGGTGCGTTCCTCGACTCGTTGTTCTAGCTCTAGCTTCCCTTGGTTCAGTGCTGCTTCCGCTTCCTTTCGCTCCGTGATATCCAGCAGCACCCCACAGAAGATGATTTCACCCTGATTGTTTTTTGTAGGGATAGAACTACTACCCTGCCACCAGCGTATCTCTCCATTTGGCTTGATTAATCGCCCTTCATAGTGCCAAGGGATGGATTGCTCAATCACTTCAGTGACCGATGCATAATAGCTTTCTAAGTCGTCAGGATGCACCTGACGAATGAACGCGCCGAAATCTGCCATCACCACCTCAGCCGTCACGCCTAGGAGATTCCAGATTCCTTCACTCATATAATCTACTCTCCAGACATCCTTCCGGTTGGTGAACTGGAAAATCACCCCAGGTAGATTCGCGGTGGTATCTTTAAAGCGTGCCTCCTTAACGGCTAAAGCCGCCTCAGCTTGTTTGCGCTCCGTGATATCTTCGATTGCCAGGATGATGCCGCCCATCACTCCGGTTTCATCTTGCCAAGGACGAATCTCCCATTTGCGCCAACCAGTTGAGCCATCCGTTCGCTGAAACGGTTCTTCTACCAACATCTCGACTGCTTCGGTCAAACAACGTTGGTATGCTGCCTGTAAGGGTTCCCAATCCGAGGGGCAAACTTCAGGATGCGATCGCCCAATAATTTCTGGTTGCTTCAGTCCCAGTTCGCTCAACCACCGCTGGCTGAAGAGCAGATAATTGAGGTTGCTATCGAGAATGGCAGCCGCCAAGGGTAGGTTTTCAATGAATTGGAAACAAAGGCAATCGTGCTTCATCTGGCTCTGAGCCGGGAAGTGCTGTTTCATGAATTAGGGATTGGTTCCTACACTGGAGAGTATCCAATACTGCGGCTTCTGCCCCTCCCCATCTGCATACCAAAGTGCATGATGACGAAGAGGATTCAATATCTAGAGTTCCCTCTACACAAAGGCTAGTAACATTTCTGGAAATAACGAATTGCAAAAAAACTAGAATTATTCTGCGTATATAGATAAGTTTTATCGCTGACAAATACAAGTGAGAGGCATGCTACCACTCCGCCTTACCAGCGCCCTAAATTCTGAATCAGTTCAGCACAAAAATTTTATTGTGTCGAATTATACAAACTTACTGAACGCGGCTTCCAAGCTAACTTCAAGGCTAAGTAGTACGCGATCGCACCGATGACATCGACTGTAACGCGATTCAAAATGAAACTCAGCTAGCACAAACACTGAAAATTTTAGACGATCCCCTCGTAGTCAAAAATGGGGAAACTTTCTCGTCGGGTGCTGTCTATTTATCTAATACGGACAGTTTATCAACTCGTGGCAGCGAGTCTTAAAGTAACTTATGCGTCGAATTCAATTTTGGGCATTTGCCCCCATCGTTCTACTCGCTACGTTCTCTCCTTTGATGGTTCAAGCGCGGCAGCCTCTAGCAAATGTTAGCGGTAATATTGTCCCCGTTGGTTTTTCTCAAGAAGGCTCTCTCTTGCTAGCGCAGGCAACTACTCTCTCACCGCTGGAACAAGGAGTGATTGCTGAAATGAATAAGGCGCGGAAAAATCCCGCCGCCTATGCCGCCGTACTGGAGAATTGGAAAAAACGCTTCCAAGGTAAGCAAGTGAGAATGTCTGGAAACATCTTTTTACAAACCCAAGAAGGTGTGAAAGCCGTCGATGAAGCGATTCGCTTCCTGAAATCCACTCGTCCTCTCCCACCTCTAAGTGCATCTAAAGGGATGTCATTGGGGGCTAGGGATCATGTGAAAGACCAAGGACCAAAAGGTAAGGTTGGTCACAATGGGAGCGATCGCAGCGATCCGTTTTCTCGCATCAACCGCTACGGTTCCTGGCAAACCACCGCAGCCGAAAATATTAGTTACGGCTCTGACACCCCTCAATCTATCGTCATGCAGTTAATCATTGATGATGGAGTTCCGGATCGCGGTCACAGAAAAAACATTTTCAACCCGGCTTTCCGAGTCGCAGGAGTGGCTTTTGGGTCTCACGCAAAATACAAATCGATGTGCGTGATTACCTATGCTGGAGGATATAAAGAGAAATAGGCTTCATGCATCACTCGTCCTCTTCATCTCATCACCTCAGCGTTCTCCGCCAGGGAAAAGGCTTTCCAATTCTCTGTCTACACGGTCATCCGGGGTTAGGCAGCAGTATGTCTGTCTTCACTAACCACTTATCCCAAAAATTCCAAACTTTTGCCCCTGACCTCCGGGGATACGGCAATAGTCGCATCAAGGGTAATTTTAGAATGGAAGACCATTTAACCGATTTGGAGGCGCTTCTAGACCGCTTCCAGATTGAGCGTTGCCTGGTATTGGGTTGGTCGTTAGGGGGGATTTTGGCGATGGAGTTGGCGCTGAAGCTACCAGAGCGAGTCACGGGTTTGATTTTGATTGCCACAGCAGCACGCCCCCGTGGGAATCATCCGCCAATCAGCTGGCAGGATAATTTCTACACGGGGCTGGCTTCGATCGTGAACCGAGTACAGCCTGGGTGGGAGTGGAATATCGAGACCTTTGGGAAGCGATCGCTCTATCGCTACCTGATCGGACAACATACCCCTGGCGCTTACCGCTACCTCGCATTGGAAGCGATGTCAGCTTACTTGCAAACCTCAGCGGCGGCAACGCAGGCACTCAATACTGCTCTGAGAGCTGGTTACAACCGATTGGCGGATCTCCAGCAAATCCAATGTCCGAGTTTGATGCTGGCAGGAGCAAGCGATCGCCACATCACCCCTGAGTCCAGTTTAGAAACGGCTCATCACCTCAAGGATTGCCAATGGCACTGCTACCCGAATACCGCTCATTTATTTCCCTGGGAAATTCCCGAACGGGTACTGCGGGACATTGACTTTTGGCTCGATAGCCATCCACAAGTCGTGACGCCAGCCGGAGTTTAGATACCATCGTCGCCTCACCCTGTCCCGAAGTGATGCAGCCCCGACCAGAGGAGATGCATGTTCAAGTCTGGTATCCTTCCAATCTTGTGAATTCTTAGCATCCCAGAAGCATCTATTCCTAGCGAGCGTACCCCTCTGGCAAACCCAGAAAGGTTAGGGGTAAGGTGCCAAAGATGGGGATTCAAAGGAAGTAGATATCACCTGTGAAAAAGCTCAAAACCTAAGAAGGCTGACCGCTAAAAAACGTGGCTGTTCTTTGGCGGTCAAAACGCTCCCCCGACTCATCGTAAATCGTCAGCTTCTCTGGCTTACAGCGCTTCACAGTAGCCTTAATGCCTTTCGCTCCTTCTGCTTCCAGGTCTTCGATATAACCAGCTTTGGTTCTATCAGCTTCCTGGGAGCTGAGGAAAGGGCCAAAGTAGTAAGTACAACGGGGGTTGTCTGTGACAATCTCAACCCACGAAGCCCATCCAAAGAAGTGGAGAATGTTAATCAAGAATTCCTTCATGTTTTTGGCCTATCTTAGGGGATACAAAGCAGTCTTCTAAAAGGTTGTTCTTTACATTCTGTTATATTCTGTCATCTTTCTTTTTGAAAGTCTCTTTTGAAAGATTATTCAAGTAGAGCCGATTCGACCAGCGCTGACGATATATCTCATAAAGAGCCATTCCCCCTGCGACTGACGCATTCAGGCTCGGTGTGTTTCCCTGTAGCGGAATCGAAATCAAGAAGTCACAACACTTTTGTGTCAGAAGATTCAATCCTTCACCTTCAGAACCAATCACCAATACTACTGGCCCAGTAAATTGAGTAGTGTGTAACATTTGACCATCGCCTGCGGCGGTGCCATAAATCCAAAAGCCAGCCGCTTTCAATTCTTCTAAGGCACGGCTGAGGTTAACCACTCTGGAAACAGGAAAAGTTTCTAAAGCTCCGACTGCCACTTTCATGACGGCGGATGTGATTCCCACTGCTCGTCGTTGAGGGATCACCAATCCCTGGGCACCCAAAGCTTCTGCCGTGCGAATAATCGCTCCTAGATTGTGGGGATCGGTAATGCCATCCGCTACCACCAGCACTGGCTGCTCCGAGACGGATTTTGCCTGAGCGATTAACTCACTCAGGTCAGTGTAAGCGTAGGGTGCGACTTGAGCGACCACTCCTTGGTGATTTGCCCCGTGGCTAATTTGCTCTAAGCGGCGCGCACTAACTTCATCGATTACCGTTCCCCGTTCCTTGGCTTTCAGTAGGAGGGAGTGAAACCGGGAATCATAACGCAAATTTGGCAGTATCCAAACCCGATTCAGCTGGCGATGTTTTTCCAACGCTGTGAGGACAGGATGCCGTCCATAAATCAGATCGCTTTCTTCTTCGGGTGCGGCTGCTGCTGCTCGATCCTCGTCCTGAAAACGACCTCTGGGGATCTCCCGTTCGTGACGGTTGGGAATTGACTTCTTTGGCTTGAAGTTGTCTGTCGGGCGCGTGTCAATTGAGTCTGTGTTTTTGTGGCGGGAAGCAGGACGGATTTGTTGACGCTCCCGGCGCGTGTCAGTTAAGTCTGTGTCTTTGTGGCGGGAAGCAGGACGGATTTGCTGACGCTCCCGGCGCTGGAGAATTGGCTTGACTTGCTCGTGCTTCCCAACTGGGCGCGAATCCCGATTGACATCCTCGTTATCAGAGAAGGAACGATCCTGGGGCGTCTGTTGCTCTACAATTCGCTTCCCAATCCGATTGTCCCCAAGACGCTTTGGGAAGGCACGCTTGGCTCGAATGGGCTTCCCTCGACTGGCGCTGGATCTGCTTGGAGGCTGAGGGCGGCGATGTTGATCGGCCATATTGTTAAGAATCTTTAACTTGTGGAAGTGGATTTAGCTCTAAGTAGCTCAGCAGCTGATTCAATCGCTGGGGATCTGTTAGGTAAAGATAGCCCATCAAAGTCTCTAAGCTGCTAGCTTGTTGATAAATTTCGGGATCGAGGCGCTTGGGACGACCTGCCGCAGCGTTACGTCCCCGCCGCAAGATTTCTAATTCTGTGTTGGTAAGGTGGGGTTCGAGCGATCGCAATGCTTTTGCCTGACTTTCAGCTCTCACTTGCGCCACTACCATGTCATGATAAGCGTGGGATCGCTTGGGTGGCAGTAGATAAAAACTACGGATATAAAGCTCATACACGGCATCTCCTAGATAAGCTAAAGACGCCGGGGAAATCCGCTGAATTTGCGTGCGACGATCTGCGATCGCCCAGATCGAGTTCAACGATATTTTGGTTTCACCCAGTACGGGGTTAGTATTCAGCCAATCTGAACACTCTTCCTCCTGTGAACTCACATCTATGCCCTACCTCGCCCTCTAGTTGATCTTAATGCTTTTGCCTGAAAATCAGGGGATGGGGAGTCGGGAGTCGGGAGTCGGTAGGGGGTAATCGGTAATTACCTGTTCCCTTGTCTCCTGCGCCTCTGCACTGCTGCTCTTTGTTTCCCCATCATTCCCGGTTCAGGACTTTTGAAAATGATTGGGGCGGGGGCTTTAGAACCCGCCCCTCAAGCGCGAGTAGCCGAATCATCGCGGCATACGAAAAGCGCATCCGCGCCGCTACGCGATCGCGCCTCTGTATAGGTCAAGCAGGCTTGACATTCTCCAATGCCGCTTCGACTGAAGGCTGCAATGACAGAAACTGTTCTAAGCGAACCAGCTTGACAGTTTGAGTCACTCGGGCATTTGTAACAATTTGCAAACTACCCTCAAGGCTTTGAGCCTTTTTCACCAGCTGCACTAGAGCGCCCAATCCAGAGCTATCAACAAAATCAATTTTGGAAAGATCCAGCACAACGTTGCTGGGTCCATCTTCAATACACTTGCTGATAACTTTCCGAAATGTGGGTTCGGAAAAAGCATCCAATAAGCCTGTGAGGCGGAATAGCTGATAATTGTCCCTAACTTCGCGAGTGCCTCTTAAGCTGACAGTTAGGGTTAGTGGCTCAGGAATAACACCCTCCTAGCTGGATTGTCCTTAGTCGAGGCTTTATTATAAAACACAATGCGCGGATATACGCATCTGTTGTAATTCGTCCTTAGTTATTCGCGACCGAGCAAGGATATTAAGACTTTCTACTTCATCCGGGACACCCTTCACCCCTCTTTCCCCCTCTCCCTCAAAGAGGGGGAAATCTACTCGCTAACGGGTCTTATCGAGGCAATGAGATCGCATCTAGGCGCTACGCTTATGCGATCGCATCTGCTCAACAAATTGCTCAAACAGATAGTCGGCATCGTGAGGGCCAGGGCTGGCTTCTGGGTGATACTGCACGGAAAAGAAGGGTAGAGATTTGTGACGCAACCCAGCCACGGTGCGGTCGTTCAGGTTTAGGTGGGTAATTTCTACTTCTGGATTTAGAGAATCTGCGTCAATGGCAAACCCGTGATTTTGGCTAGTAATCTCCACTCGCTGCTTCTCAAAACCGGCGGGTTGATTTAAGCCCCGATGACCAAATTTGAGCTTGAAGGTGTCAGCCCCCAGCGAAAGACCAAGAATTTGGTGCCCCATGCAGATCCCAAACATCGGTTTCTGGCTTTCTAGCAGCGCCCTTGTGGTTTCGATGCCTTCGGTGACAGCAGCGGGATCGCCGGGACCATTGGAAAGAAAAATTCCATCCGGGTTGTGCTTGAGAATTTCTTCGGGGGGTGTATTGGCGGGAACCACGACCACGCGGCAACCGTAACTCGCCAGACGCCGCAGGATGTTCCGTTTGATGCCAAAATCAATGGCAACCACCGTGAGGGGTTCCCCGCTTTCTGAGGGGATTCCAGGGCTAAATTCCCAACTCGACTCGGTGGGGTCAGACCACTCATAGACTTTGGCAGTGGTCACTTCCCGAACTAGATTCAATCCTGCCATGCTGGGAGCTTCTTGCACTTTCTCCAACAATTCAACGGGGTCAAGAATTTCGGTGGAAATTGCGCCATTCATGGCACCAGCAGAGCGAATCTTTCGGGTAAGGGCACGGGTATCGATGCCGTAAATGCCTGGAATGTTGTGTTGCTTGAGATAATCGGGCAAAGACTGGCTGGAACGCCAATTGCTGGGACGGGAGGCAATGTTACGAGCGATCGCGCCCCGCACTTGGGGACCATTCGATTCTTCATCATCTAGATTGACACCAGTGTTGCCTAATTCTGGATAGGTAAAGGTGACAATCTGACCGCAGTAGCTGGGATCTGTCAAGACTTCCTGGTAGCCGGTGATACCTGTGTTAAAGACCACTTCACCGATAGCTGTTCCAGGAGCACCAAAAGACCAGCCTTTGTACGACGTGCCATCGGCAAGGACGAGCAGAGCTGGTTGAGGAGAAGAAATAGACATAAGGGAGTGGTTAGTTTTTAGAAATTACTTCTTAGTTGGTAAGTTAGCATCTCACAGCCGTTGGGATAAGAGGTAGGGGGTACTGTGTGAGAATGCGATCGCATTTGGCAGCTCCTAATTGAAGGGGCGACGATAGCAATTTCAAGGTTGGGTGTATTGGATAGTAGGGGCATGACATTGCCATGCCCCTACTATCGGGAGACCTACTGTATAAACATCGCCCATTCAAAAAAACATGAGCGAATGGCTAATTTTTCAGAAACTCAACTAACTGCTCCAACTTCGACCAGGCAGTACCGCTACTCAAGATTTCTCTAGCCATTGTAATGCCCTCCGCATGGCTACCCATTGCGATCGCGCCCCCAACTTGGAGTGCCAACGCCGCATTTAAAGCCACTACATCTTGCTGTGCAGATGTTCCTTTTCCTTGAAGGACATCGCGCAAAATTTCGGCATTTTCCTCAACATCTCCACCCCGAATCGACGTGGTGGGTGCTGGTGTCAAGCCTAATTCGTGGGGATGCAGCGTTGTCAGTTGTACCTCACCACCAGACAGCACTGCTAAATCTGTCGCGTCTGCTAATCCAGCTTCATCCAGTTTCTCTCGTCCGTGCAGAACAATTGCCTGCTGAGTTCCTAACTGTCCTAAAGCATGGGCAATCGTCACGACCAGGTTAGGATCGCACACCCCAATGATCTGCCCGGTAGGGCGTAACGGATTTACTAATGGGCCTAATAAATTAAAGACCGTCCGCACTTTCAAGGTTCGCCGCAGCGATGCCACGGCTTTGAGCGCTGGGTGCCAACCGGGTGCAAATAAAAAGGTAATCCCGACTTCTTCTAGTGCGGCTTGTGCTTTCTCACTGCTGGCGTTTAGGTTAACTCCCAGCGCTTCCAAGACATCCGCCGATCCAACTTTGCTCGAAGCCGAGCGATTGCCATGTTTGGCAACTGAGACGCCAGCAGCAGCGGCTACAAAGGCAACAGCGGTAGAGATATTAAAGGTTGATGCCCCATCTCCACCAGTTCCACAGGTGTCAATGACTGGAGTGAGGATGGGGGACTGTGGGCGCTTCGCCTTCTCGGCGAGTGGGCTGAGTGGGGAGGATTGAGACTGCAACACCTGAGCCATCCCAGCGAGTTCGTCTGCCGAAACCCCCTTTGCTTGCAGGGCGGCTAAAATTGCCCCCGATAGCACTGGTGGAATTTCCTCGTTTAACCATGCCTGCATGAGAGAGGCGGCTTGGTCATGAGGCAGGGATTGCCGATCGAGTAGCTGTTGTAGCAGGTTAGGCCAAATGGATGTGTCGGTAGAAGCGATCGCTCCTGTCGTCCCAGCATCTTGGCTTATCAGTGAAGGAGTATTAGTCATTGACAGGTCTGGGTGCAGCGCACTCAGTTCAGAGGCATTTTGCAAAAGCTTATCGGATCGCCAAGCTCTCTAGCAACGTCCTGCACGCTTCTATGTCCTAATTTTCCTGAGAGCGCACAGTGGTTTTTTGATAAATATTAAGATTCAGCTATTTTGCTGATTCCAATTAGACCCTTTTAGTTTGATGATTTTAAATATTCATACTTGTCATTATCAGTATCACCCTATTTATTAACTTTATTTGTGCGTAGGTATACAGCGTTGATTCGCTTCATCAAAACTTTATATTACTAACTTTTTATAAATAAACGAAGCTTCTCAGGCAAAAATGAGTATTTTACGAATTGCCTAAATTAATGGTAGTTACCGAGGGTTTCTGTTGATGCAGTCTTTCAAGCCAAAAGTGTCTGAAGAGGAAATAAAATTAGATCCTGTATTTGTTCCGGAAAACCATTCTAAAAGACCTCCGAATAATTGGCTAAAACAGCTAATCCGTTGCTTAAGTATCCGGCAGAAAATTGGTTATGGATATGCTGTTGCCATTGGAATAGCAACTTTGGGGGCGAGTGCAGGGCTGCTCGTTGGCGAATATTACCAGCGACAGATGTCCCAGCAACTCAAATATGCACAGCAAGAAGCTTATCTTTTGAGTAGTTTGAAAATTGCTGTACTAGAAGCAAGAAACCAGCAGCAACAGTTAATTTATCAGTTAAGAAAACCAAAAGAGTTTCACAGCGAAGTTTTGCGCTTAGTAGAGAAAATTGAAAAGGTTGAAAAACTTTATTCACAAGTAAAGTTATTTGGTAATGAATCTCAATTATTCAAGCATTCAGCTCAAGAGATTGCGGAAGTCAAAAATTGGTTGAAAACTTACGACGGAACTGTAGAAGTTTATAGCCAAAACCTAAATGGAATCTTAAATAAAATTGATAAAGATGGTGGGTTGCAGCCTGAAACACTTCTAATAATCCAAAATTCCTTGCTGAATTTTACCAATACTCAGGAGGCGCTTAAGTTTGATAGTCTCTCAGATGATTTAACAAAATTGATTGAGGTTGCTAATCACGATGAGGAAGAAACAGCGATCGCTTTACAGCACGTCGAGAAACTGCGAATCCAGATAATTGTTACCAGTATGTTGCTGTCAATGGCGATCGCCGCGATAATCGCCCGCTATTCCAGTCGAGCGATCGCGCATCCTCTGGAAACTGCAACTCAAATTGCTCAGCAAGTTACCGAACAAGCAAATTTTACTCTCCAGGCACCCGTAATCACCGAGGATGAAGTTGGACGCCTGACAACCTCCCTCAACCAGCTAATCCGCAGCGTCGGCACCTACACCCAGGAACTGAAGCAAACCCAAGCACAGCTTCATCGCTTCTTCAACCTTTCATTCGATATGCTTTGTGTCGTCGGGTTTGACGGCTATTTTAAGCAGATAAACCCAGCTTTTGAAACAACACTTGGCTACACTGGCGAAGAAATTTTAGCAAAGCCATTGTTGAATTTTATTCATCCTGAAGATCGAGCAACCAGCATTGCTGAGGCAAGGAAACTTGCTAGCGGAGTCATGGTTAGCTCCTTTATAAACCGCTACGGCTGTAAAGACGGTTCCTATAAATGGCTGGAGTGGACGTGCGTCCCGTTTGCTCCAGAAGGTTTAATCTATGCGGTTGCCCGTGACATTAGCGATCGCATACACGCCGAAACAGCACGGCAGGAAAGCGAGCAGCAATTCAGAGCTTTGGTTGCTAATATTCCAGGTGCCATCTATCGGTGTAGCTGCGATGACGACTGGAAGATGGAGTTTATCAGCGATGCGATCGCAGAAATTTCTGGTTATCCGCCTGGGGACTTTATTCACAATCAAGTTCGCAGTTTTGCCAGTATTATTCATCCTGAAGATACCGCAATAGTGGACAGGCTTATCCAAGAGGCTGTGCAGAAAAAACAGCCTTTTATCATTGAGTACCGAATCATTCGAGCCGATGGAAGTATCCGATGGGTCTACGAGAAAGGTCAGGGCATATTCAATTCCACCGGAGAGCTTCTGTGTCTAAACGGGGCAATCTTTGATATTAGCGATCGCAAGCAAACAGAAGAGGCATTACACTCATCAAACCGGCGAGTCTTCAAGGTTCTTGAAAGCATCACGGATGCCTTTTATGCCCTCAACCATCAGTGGCAGTTCACCTATATCAACAAGCAAGCGGAGCTACTTTTACAGAGAACCCGGTCCGAACTTCTGGGCACGAATATTTGGGATCGGTTTCCCGCTGCAATTGGGTCAAATTTTTACAATCAATATCACCAGAGTGCTGCTGAACAAGTCTCTATCACGTTTGAAGAATTTTACCCAGCTCTCGATATCTGGGTTGAAGTCCGTGCCTACCCCAGTGAAGAGGGGCTTTCTGTCTACTTCCACGACATCACTGAGCGGAAAGCTGCTGAAAAAGCCCTAGCAGAGCGAGCTAGACTAGCCGCATTTCGTGCTGATATTGGATCTGCTCTCACTCAAAGCGATTTACAAGGTATCCTGCAACGCTGCGTCTTGGCTGTGGTTAAACACCTAGATGCAGCATTCGCCCGCATTTGGATGCTCAATGTTGAGGAAAACGTACTAGAGCTGCAAGCTAGTGCAGGGATATATACTCACCTAAACGGCAATCATCGCCGCGTTAAAGTCGGACAATTCAAAATCGGTCTGATTGCTCAAGAGCGAAAACCACACTTAACGAATTCTGTCCTTGACGATCCTCGTGTTAGCGATAAAGATTGGGCGAAGCGAGAGGGAATGGTTGCTTTTGCTGGCTATCCCTTAATGCTCCAAGGTCAGATGGTAGGAGTGATTGCAATGTTTACCCGCCATACCTTGAGCGAATCTATTTTCAAGGCGCTAGAATTTGCCGCCGATGAAATTGTCATAGGGATTAAACGCAAGCAGGCAGAGGAAGCACTCCAAAGATCGCTCAAAGATTTGTCTGACGTCAAATTTGCCTTAGATCAGGCGGCGATTGTTGCTATCACCGATCGAAGAGGAATGATTAACTATGTCAACAATAAATTTTGTGAAATATCCAAATATTCCCCAAAAGAACTGATAGGACAAGACCAACGAATTCTTAATTCAGGTTATCATTCACAAGAATTTTTTAGCAAGCTTTGGTCAACAATTTCTAGCGGCAAGGTTTGGAGAGGTCAAATTAAGAACAGAGCTAAAGATGAAACTTATTACTGGGTTGATACTGCCATCGTTCCTGTTCTGGACGAGCGAGGAAATCCTTTCCAGTATTTAGCAATCTGCTCCGACATCACCGATCGCAAAGCCGCTGAGGAAGCGTTGCGGCTATCGGAAGCCCGGTTCCGAGAACTGGCGGCTCAAGAAGAACTTTTCAATCATTTAGCTAGCCAGATCCGTAACTCTTTAGAACTGGATACCATTCTAGAGACGGCTGTTCATGAAATCTATCATCGGTTGCACCTAGATACGTGCATCTTTTCCTGGTACCGTCCTGACATGGAGCCTGTTAGCTGGGAAGCGGTGAAGGAAGCCAAAAAGACCGATCTTCGTAGTTGGGTGGGTTTTTTCCCGGATGAAGCCTTTGGTGCATTTACTGAGAAAATCCTGCGCCAAGAAATTGTTCGCGTCGATGATGTCAAGACTCTAAACAACGATCTGCCGTTACAGCAGCTGTTATTGACAACGGGTGCGGCTTCTGTGTTGGGGCTACCACTTCAAACACAATTCGGTAGGATTGGCTTGATAATTTGTAATCGCATCCAAGAAGCAAAACCTTGGACGGATGCTGATGTGGCACTGCTTTGCGCGATCGCTAATCAGATGGCGATCGCGATTAACCAAGCTGAACTCTACGCCGACGCTAGTAATTCTGCCCATCTTGCCCAAGATAAAGCCTTGCAACTGGAACAAACATTGCAAGAACTCCAAGAAACTCAAATTCAGCTGATTCAAGCCGAAAAAATGTCCAGCCTCGGTCAGATGGTTGCTGGCATTGCCCACGAATTTAATAACCCGGTTAACTTTATCCACGGCAATCTGCAACACATGAACGACTACGTTCAAGACTTACTTAACTTAGTGAAACTTTATCAGCAACAATATTCTAATCCCGCGCCGGAAATTCGGAATTTTGTAGAGAAAATTGACCTAGAATTTATCGCTCAAGACCTACCCAAAATGCTGTCTTCTATGAATATAGGGACGCAGCGAATTCGCGAGCTAGTCTTATCCTTGCGGAACTTCTCGCGCCTTGATGAAGCGGAGATGAAAGCCGTTGACCTGCACGAAGGCATGGATAATACGCTGTTAATTTTAAATAACCGTCTCAAAAAAGAGATTAATGTTATTAAACACTATGGCAAGTTACCTCTTGTTGAGTGTTATCCTGCACAGCTCAATCAAGTATTCATGAATATCCTGAGTAATGCGATTGATGCACTGCTGGCTCAGAAAGAGCGGGAAGATAAACAAATTGTTATTTCTAGCCAAGTATTAGGAAAAAATCAGATAATTGTGAGAATTCGGGATAATGGTTCTGGAATCCCACAACCAATTCTAGAGAAAATATTTGACCCGTTTTTTACAACTAAAGATGTCGGGAAGGGAACTGGCTTAGGCCTTTCGATTTCCTATCAAATTATGGAAAAGCATCATGGAAAAATTATGGTGAGTTCCCAGATGGATGAAGGAACAGAATTTGCAATCTATCTTCCGATTAAGCAGTCAGGTTTGTCTGTAAAATTGGTTCTAGCCAAGTCAAATTAAGATTCGCCTGCTGTAATTTGCTTCCCGCCAACACAAGTCTTGGTTAAACAGTTTTAATCCAAATTTTTGTAGCTGAAGAATCTGAACCAATAGCACCATCATGTAGAATCAACAAATTCTGAATAAGCATCTCAAAAAATATGTCAGAAAGTCGTGTAACCTTCAACGCCGAGGAAGTGTTGCCGGACGAGCGCAACTTCGTCGCCGCTGTTCTAGATACAGCAGCAACTTTGGTAGTGGTTCTCGATACCCAGGGGCGAATTGTCGTTTTTAATCAAGCTTGCCAGCAAACCACTGCTTACTCGGCGGAGGAAGTCAAAGGCAGACCATTCTGGGATTTATTTCTGCTGCCAGAAGAAGTGGAATCTGTCAAAGCGGTCTTCAAAAATCTTCAAGCGGGTCAGTTTCCAAACCAGTATGACAACTATTGGTTAACGCGCGATCGCGATCGCCGTTTGATTGCTTGGTCGAATACGGCGCTGCTCGACTCCTCTGGTGGGGTCAAGTACATCATCGGTACGGGGATTGACATTACCGAGCGTCACCAGGCAGAGCAAGCCCTAAAAAAGGCAAAGGCTGAGCTAGAAATCAGGGTCGAAGAGCGGACGGCTGAACTTAGGAAAGCCAACGAGCAATTGCAGGAAGAAATGCTAGAGCGCCAGCGTACCGAGGTGGCGCTCGAACAGAGCTATAGCCTCTTGCAGGCAGTTATTGAAGGAACACCCGATGCCATCTTTGTCAAGGATCTACAATACCGGGTGGTGATGGCGAATTCAGGTTTTGGCACTATTCTGAATCGGCAGGTGGAGGAAATTATTGGCAAGGATAATACCGAGTTGTTGCCGCCTGAGATTGCCCGTCAGATAACCGAAACTGACCGCCGCGTTATGACATCGGGTGAACCGGAAATGGTTGAGGAAGTTGTCACCATCATGGGAATCACCAAGATTTATCTCTCTACAAAAAGCGTTTTGCGCGATCCTTCTGGAAATGTCATAGGTCTAGTCGGCGTCTCGCGGGATATCACCGAGCGTAAAGCTGCTGAGGAGGCGCTACGAGAATCCGAAGAGCGTTATCGTCACTTTATTGAGACTGCCTTAGAAGGAATTTGGGTGATCGACGCTGAAAGCAAGACGATTTTTGTCAATCGCACACTGGCAGAAATGCTTGGCTACAGCATTGAGGAGATGCAGGGTAAGTCGCTATTTGATTTCATGGATGATGAAGGGAAAGCGATCGCGGCTCGCCAAGTCGAGCTTCGCCGCCAAGGTATCGAGGCCAAGATTGATTTTAAATTATGTCGCAAAGATGGCTCGTTTCGATGGGCAATTGTTTCGACCTCTCCCATCTTCGATTCAGCGGGGAAGTATGCTGGAGCCTTTGCGATGATTACGGATATCACCGATCGCCGACAGGCGGAAGAAGCACTGCGCGAAAGTGAGGCGCGACTAAGAGAACAGGCAAGGCGGGAAAACTTGCTCAACCGTCTCGCTAGCCAAATCCGTAACAGTCTTAACTTAGACAAAGTTTTGGAAACAACGGTTCAAGAGATCCGCAATTTGTTGCAGATTGAGCGGTGTCATTTTGCCTGGTATTACCCTGACAGAGAGGAACCCGGTTGGGCAATTGTCAAGGAAGCTCGCAATTCGGAGCTTTCCGATCTTAGAGGTTATTACCCGATTGCTGCTGTCGGATCGATGGGGCAAAAACTTTTGAACCTGGAAATGCTGCGGATAGATGATATCGAGAAACTGAGCCAGAAGCCGCGAGGCGCAGCTCAGCCAAGCGAGGAGCCGCGAAGCGTGGCATACGCTAGCGATCGCCTGTGGCGTAGATTTCTGCGTTCGATAGGCTTCGCCTCTATCTTGGTGCTGCCCATTCAAACTCGATCGGGTACCATTGGTATCCTGAGTTGTTGCCAGAGTTCTGCACCCAGACCTTGGAGAGATTGGGAAGTCGAACTGCTGCACGCTGTAACCGACCAACTTGCGATCGCGATTAACCAAGCCGAACTCTACGCCGCCACCCGCACCACTGCCAAACAATTCCAAGAACAAGCCGCCAAACTCGAACAAACCCTCTCCGAACTCCAACAAACCCAAGCTCAATTGGTACAGACAGAAAAAATGTCGAGTTTAGGGCAGTTGGTTGCCGGTATTGCCCATGAAATTAATAATCCCGTCAACTTTATCTATGGCAACTTAGCTCACACAGACGAATACACCAAAGACCTCCTGAATCTACTAAAGCTCTACCAACAGCACTATTTCCATCCAGTCCCTGAGATTCAAGACGAAATGGCGGCTATCGATCTAGATTTCCTGATCGGAGACCTTCCTAAGATGCTAACTTCTATGAAAGTAGGTGCTGAGCGGATTCGTCAGATTGTCTTATCACTGCGGAACTTCTCCCGTCTGGATGAAGCAGAAATGAAGGCGGTTGATATTCATGAAGGGGTTGAGAGCAGTCTCCTAATCCTACAAAATCGCCTGAAAACAAAACCTGACCATCCTGGCATTCAACTAATAAAGGAATACGGCGACTTGCCGCAAGTAGAATGCTATGCCGGACAATTGAATCAAGTCTTTATGAATCTACTGACGAATGCAATCGATGCCTTAGAAGAGAGAATGGAACGTGGAGAAGAAAATACTAAGTCCTACATTCCTAAAATTTGCATTCGCACCTCTGTTGTCAACTCCGATCGGGTATTAATTAGTATTGCCGATAACGGTCTAGGGATGACGGAAGCCATGAAAAAACAGCTATTCAATCCCTTTTTTACAACCAAACCCGTAGGCAAAGGCACGGGGTTAGGTTTATCGATCAGCTATCAAATTGTGGTAGAAAAACACGGAGGTCAATTGCACTGCCTTTCCGAACCGGGGCAAGGTACAGAGTTTGCGATCGCAATTCCCATTCAGCAGCACAGTTAGGCTCCATTGGAGAAGATTTTTACTTAAATTCACTATACCTAACTACCCGCTTCTATTTTTCGTCTTTACTGAGAATTAACCTTCGCTTAGTGGCTGATTAATTCTACGAGTGTTAGTCTGTTAGTGCTGAAGTGCGATCGCAAAGATAAGCTGTGTCAAAAAGGACTTTCAGTAGAAGGAATAAAGCGATAAAATTTTAACGAGTAACAGCAATGGGTATCCATCGCGGCATCGTTTCAGCCACATTTTTAATTTTTACAGGATTGAGCGCGATCGTTCCCCCTGTTTTCTCTCAAATTCAGGAGTTTACAACTCAACAACCGGAACGCCAACAAATCGATCTAATTTTTAGCCCGAACACCAATCAAAGTTTTGAAGACGTGCTTGAGCAAGCAGAATCGATTGCTAGCAATTCTGTTGAGCAGGGATTCGCACAAAATCCGGAGGTTACACAAATTTATATCAGAATTTTCGGTGATGTCAAAGGACAAGTAGCCCCGCTTCTATTTTCAAAAGTGTATCGTTCTGATTGGCAGACAGAACCTAAAATTGATCGTTGGATTCGATATTTTGATAATTCTGGATTGCTACTAGGCTTTTATAATAATTCATCTAATTCCTCGTCACCTCCGATTCCACCGACATCCACCTTCAGCCGCGAAGACGATCCGGGTTTTCGGGATGATTAATCTACAGGTAAATATACACGGCGCAATTATTCGCGCATCTAGTACATTTCAGTTAAAATTTGAAGACAAAACTTCAGCATCTCTCAATCTTGCTCTTCCCAAAGTGCAAGAAAACGTAAGAAGTTGCTTCGATCCCCTTAGCCTCCCTTTTTAAGCGGGAGAATTTTTTCAAAGCCCCCCTTTTGAAGGGGGATTTAGGGGGGATATCTACCGTTTCAGCGTCTCGATTCAGACTTTTCAGACATTCTCTAAGCTGCTTCTTTGCTCCCACTTAATGAGCCTTGGAGAGAATCTAAGAATTACAGAAATAACCGAAAATTATTCATTGCGTCTCTAAGTATAAAAAACGCTAAAATAATCTTTTTAAGACAACAAACCTGAATTTTTCTTTCTACCCTTTAACCTGGTTACTGCTGCTAAAGTTCCAAAAAGAAGTATACCCAATGTAGGAGTATTTTCAGGAACAACTGCTGCCTCTGCCTCATCAACCACTAAGGCAGAAATCCGTGTTCCATCCCCAACATCCACAACCCCAATCCCTAAAGTATATTCCCCTGAGGCTGGAAGAATATAAGAAAAAGCTTGCCATCCAGTTTCTTTATTAAAGACACTTGAAGAGTTACTGAATTTTGAAATCGTATCCGCTAAATTAAAGAATTGAGTACCAGAATCTGACTGAAGACTTACAAAAGCAAAGTCATTAAAATCAGGATAGGTAAAGTCATCAACCGCAGATTGCTCAACAGCCTCATTCGTGAGGAAGTTCCAAGAAAAAGATAACTTTTGCCCAGCACTGCCTTTAAAAGTTTGCTTAATGGCAGATCCCTCAATCGGCTCTGCGGTAGCTATAGCGTATAAAGATTGATCGCCCAAGAAAGTTGAGAAACCCAAGAATCCTTCTAAAGTTTCTTCTTCAGCAAAGCCAGAAATGAAAGTGACGGGAGCAGCATTACCGCCAATAATCGGATTAGAATTATTGTCGAGACTAAAAGTTTCTTGGTATGCAGTTGAGAGAAAAGCCTGGTTTTTTCCTTGGAATGGCTTAATTCCAAAATCTGAAGTTTCTATTCGATAATCGCCTAGGGCTTTCCAACTCTGAAACCCTTGTTCAAATCCTCTATTTAGAACAGCAGCCTTTACTGTAGATGGAAATACTACACTTACACTGATAGCCAGTGCTGCAAGACTAATTGTTTTTATCATTAAGTTAACTCCTAATTTTTTCTGCCAAAAAGGTCATTTTTAAATTTCTGCTAATTTTTAAAAGCAGGCTTAGTTTAGCTTTTTAAGTATTTTCACTGATATCTCTATTAAAAGCATTTTTGGTTAAGCGAACATTAATAGAGGAATAAGACCTGCTAAAATTTTGCTTAACAATCTTATTGACAACTTCTTGATAAATTTATATTTTATTAATCTTTTATTAACCCAGAGATTAAAGAAGCTTAATTCTACGTCAGTAGTATTCCAGAGGGTGCGTAGAAACACTCAGATTTGGCGGTGGAAGTCGAGTATGAGGGAGCCGCCCATTCGACTAAAGAGAACAAAAAGCAGGCAGGATGCTACAGGTATAGATACTTATGCCGATGGCTTGAGGTAATGCTGCGTTGACTAGCCGTTGACATGAATGCTGTGGCTTAGCTGTCGCAGCATTTTTGGTTGACTGTTTAAGCTTTATAGAGGTTAGCTCGGCTAAATTCCTGTCAAATAATGACTCAAAATTTTTGATTATTGCGATCGCAAAAAGAGAGGAATTTAATGTCTAAGTTCAGTCGGAGGCAGCTACTAATTTTTTTTGGGGCGAGTGCCGGTACTGCTGTACTAGCTCCTACTTTAGGGAGACAGCATTTTGGCAGCAATCCTAACGTTGCCCAAGCGGTTCTACCACTGAAATTTACCCCAGTGCGATTGCCGCATCCTTTACCGATTTACCAAGAACAAAAAAGTTTTTACGCCACAGCCATTAATTATCAAGGAAGCGTACTTAATGCTTCTACCGATACTCGGTTAAGCACCTACAACATCGTTGATGATGTAGTGGTGCCCCCAGAGTACGAACGTTATGTGATTGTACGTTGGGGCGATCGCGTTTATCCCAACCCAGAAGAATACTTTGGCTACAACAACGACTACACCGGCTTTGTTCCCCTGGATGGCAGAAATCCCAACGACGGCTACCTTTGGGTAAATCACGAGTATGTCTCCTACCCGTTTACTTTTACACTCCCTGAAGTCCCAGAGGATTTAGCAGGATTACCTGAGTCTTATCCCTTAGTCGTTGGGCAGCGTTTACCGGCTGACAAAACCGATCTTCTCCTGTTGGGCGAAATCATGTACAACATGGGCGGTTCGGTTCTGCGGATGGCACGCCAAAATCGCGCCGGACGCTATTCGATTGTTAAAGATCCCAACAATCGACGCCTTCATGGTCTTTCCGGTTTAGGGATTAACAGCCAGCGTTCCGATCAGTATAAAACTATTACTTCTTGGGGTTCCAAGAGCTACCAGAAAGGCGATCAAAACTACCTGTTGAGTACGGGACCCGCTGCCACCCAAGTATTTCCTCTCAGCGTAGATGGGCTGGGTAACAAAATCATTGGCACTGCCTACAACTGCTCTGGCGGCACTACTCCCTGGGGAACCATCCTCTCAGCGGAAGAAAACTTTCAGGCAAGCACAGCCTTTTTTGTAGGAGTCACAGAATCTGTAAAATCTGATGGTACTCAGACTAGCTACACCGCCGGTACCAGTGGGGAAAAATTTGGTTTAGTCGGGGAAAAATACGGCTGGATGGTGGAAATTGATCCTAGTAACCCGAATTTTCGCCCGCGCAAGCACACCGCATTAGGTCGTTACCGTCATGAAAACATTGCTATGCGGGTGGAAGCTGGGAAAAAATTAGTTGCCTACATGGGTGATGACCGACGCGGCGGACACACCTGGAAATTTATCAGCAAAGGCACAGTTTCTTCCCCGAATAGCAAGAACAACAGCGCTTTATTTGAAGAGGGGACGCTATACGTCGCTCGTTACAATCCTGACGGGACAGGAACATGGATTCCCCTAGATTTGAATGCTACTACCAATCCGATTCCGCCATCTGTCCTTGGCTCAAAAGAAATTGCCGCTTTGGGCAAAGCAAGCCGGAATGCCTTGATTAAACTACCCAAACGGAACGGTGTTGCAGCTCAAACGACAGATGGCGGTGCATTCAACTTAGACACCACCAATGAAGCCACAGCGCTGGCAGGTTATCAAGGTAAGAAGCTGTCTAACTTCTATACCAGCCAAGGGGCTGTCCTTGTGGATGCCTTCTTAGCCGCCAACTTAGTTGGGGGAACGCCTACCGCACGTCCCGAAGATATTGAAGTTCATCCCCGTACTAAGGATGTATTTATTGCCTACACGGATGGTGCGGCGGGAAGTGATGGCTACCCCGATTCTCGAATCTTTGTGGTTTCTAAGTACAGCCCTGCTGTCAACGCCGGACAACCTTCGGGCGAACTGTTCAAAATTATGGAAAACAGCTCGGATGGCACGGGTACAACTTTCCGCTGGCAGCGCTTTGCCAAAGGCGGGGAGGCAGGGGCAGAACCGGGTTCGGGTTTTGCCAATGTAGATAACTTGGCATTTGACCCCCAAGGAAATATTTGGGGCGTCACGGATATGTCTACTAGCGCTCACAATGGTTTCGATGTTGGTGCTGCCGCAACGCCATTAGCGATAGACCACAGGGTAGTGGGTTCTAACTCTCCTAGTGTGGATGATTCTAATCTCAATGTTCAAACTTCTAACCTGATTGGGGTTTTTGGCAATAACTGGCTCTTTTTCATTCCCACCACTGGCCCGGATGCCGGAGAAATCGTCCCCTTTGCCTACGGTCCTCCACGTTGCGAGTTGACGGGGCCGACTTTTATCGGCGATACGTTGATTCTTTCGGTGCAGCACCCCGGTGAAGATTGTCCATTTACCCCTCAGCAAACACTGAGCCGAACGATTGAGATGCTGGACTTGAATGGCACTCTATTCAACCAACAGCGCACGGTTCCTCGGGGCAGTAATTGGCCTAGCAATATTGAGGGAAATCCTCAAGGACCACCACGTCCTTCAGTGATTGGCATTCGCCGCAAGCAGTCAAATGGCACATTTGTTTAATTAAGTAAAAGGCAAAAGAAAGAGACAAGAATCTTTCTTTTGCCTTTTTACTTTTGTCTGCTTAAGTGCCTAACATTTGCAACTGATACAAACTGGCGTAGAGTCCGCCTTGGCGCAACAATTGATCGTGGCTGCCCGACTCTACCAGTTGCCCTCGCTTCAGCACCAAAATCCGGTCTACATTGCGGATGGTTGAGAGACGGTGCGCGATGATAATGGCGGTGCGTCCCTCCAGCAATTTGTCGAGGGCATCTTGAATTAAGGCTTCTGTACCTACGTCTAGACTGGCTGTTGCTTCATCTAGCACTAAAATACGGGGATTGCGGATAGCGGCACGGGCAAATGCTAAGAGTTGCTTTTGTCCGCTGGAGATATTAGTGCCTCGTTCTCTAAGTTGGGTATCGTAGCCTTGAGGCAGTTGTTCGATAAAACTGGCAACATTGGTTTTTTCGGCGGCTTGTCGAATTTCTTCAAAGGAGTAAGTATCTCCTAGAGTAATGTTGCTCTTCACGTCACCGGCAAACAGAAAGCCATCTTGAAGGATGACGCCTAGGTGTTCCCGCAGTTCTCTTTGGGGTAAGTCCCGGACATTGACACCATCGAGGAAAATGCGACCTTCGGTGGTTTCGTAAAGGCGACACAGCAGACGAATAATCGAACTTTTACCGGCACCTGTGGGGCCAACGAGAGCGACTTTTTCGCCGGGATGGATGGTGAAGTTTAGGTCTTTGAGGACGTATTCATCATTTTTATAGGCAAAGGAGACATTTTCAAAGCGAATTTCACCTTTGGCGGTTGGGGATGGGGAATGGGAAATTCTCCTGGGTTCCTCTGCTACAGACGGGATAATTCCCCTGTCTATAAGCTGTTTTTGTGTCCCTTCAGGATCGCGGATTTCAATTGGTTCGTTGAGAATATCGGTGATGCGTTCGACGGCGGTGAAACCAGATTGCAGGGAGGTGAATTTTTCAGCAAATTGTCGCAAGGGATCGAAGAGACGCTGGGCATACAGGATAAAGGCAGAGAGGGTGCCAAAACTGAGGGCTTTGCCCATAATCATTTGTCCACCTAACCAGAGTACGCCCGCGATCGCTACCAGTGCAATCCACTCCAAGGTGGCTGATACGGCTGAGTCGTGAAAAATGGTTTTATCCACTTCCTCGATGTACCGCTGATTCGTCACCCGAAACAGTTCTGAGTTGAATTTCTCTCGCCGGAATAGCTGCACGACGTTCACCCCAACGATGTTTTCTTGCAGCGTTGAGTTGAGTGCAGACAGTTCTTCTCTGGCTTTGTAATTGGCTTTGCGATACTGCTGTTGGAAGTAAATAATCAAAGCCGTGACTGGTACCAACATCAGTGTCAGCATCAATGCCAACTGCCATTGCAGCAAAAACATGGTGACAGCGATCGCTAAAATCGATACCAGATCGCTGACAATGCCAATGGCACCTGTGGAAAAGACATCCCCTAGTGCTTCGACATCGCTGGTGAGGCGGGTAATCAATCGTCCTACAGGGGTGCGGTCAAAAAATCGCACCGCTAAGGACGTGACGTGATGAAATAAGTCAGTGCGAATCTCGGCGGTAATTTGCTGCCCCACCTTCTGCACGGTGTAACCTTGGGCGGCGGTGAACACCATCCGAACGATCATCGTTAGCAGCAGTAAAACGGCGAGAAGATTGATTCCTTCCAACAAGCCTTTACCTTGAAGAAAAGACCAGACTTCTTCCCCGCGAATCAGCGAAATTGCTTGCCCCACGATGATCGGTTGAATTGCCCCTGCGACTGACAGCGGCACCAACAACAGGATAGAAATTATCAGCAGACGACTGCTTTTCCGTGCGTAGGGGACTAGGCGCAGGAAGAGTCGCCAGTCGCTTTCACGAACGCGCGATCGCTCTCTAGTTTCCGTCAGAGGCGGGGATTGAGTCATGCTGCCACTATGTTCTTTCTACTTATTTCATTGTTCCCCTTTCACCAGTGCTGTAGCAGCTGCCTGTAGAGATAGGTAAGCTGTTTCAGGTTGCCCATTGATGTAGGATTTGCCATCTACCGATTCGCACAGAGTTCCGACTTTCTCGCCATCAGCGCCATATACTTCTAGCACATCTTGGAGAATATTCGGGTCAAAACCTTGCACAATTGAACTCCAAGCATTTTTATCAACCGAGCAAATCCTAATTGTTTCGTCCATTTGATCGCCTTGCGCTAGCAATTAATTAGAACAGCGCTTCTGATATCTTCGACCCATTGATGGATATCGCCCATATTCAGGCGATAACTCCGAGGGTGGGCAATTAACCGCGCTGTACTTTCAAATAGTGTATCAATCTCGATCAAGCCATTTTCGCTCAGGGTGCGACCTGTGGAAACTAAATCCACAATCGCCTCGGACATCCCGGTAATCGGCCCTAGTTCTACGGAACCAGACAAAGGCACAATTTCTACGGGTAAATCTAAGCTTTCAAAGTATTCGTAGGCACAGTGAACAAACTTAGACGCGACTCGACCGTGGGGCGGCAGTTGTAAGACTGACCGATAAAGGCTAGAAGACTTTACCGCCACTGACAGCCGACAAGAACCAAATCGGAGGTCAGCTAGATGAGCAACCTGGGGGTTTTTCTCCCGCAGAACATCGTAACCGACTATCCCTAAATGTGCTTGCCCATATTCCACATAAACTGGGACATCTTGCGCCCTTACCAGTAGGGCTTGGGCGGTGCCGGTGGGGTCTTGTATTTGCAGTTGGCGGTTGCCAGAATCTTTGAAGGCGCTAAAGTCGAGTCCGACACTTTGCAGTAGACGAATGCTATCAGATAAGAGTGCGCCTTTGGGCAATGCAACGGTAAGCATAGAATAGAGTTCTGAGTGTTAAGTATTGAGTTCTGGATGTCACAAGGTAACTCATAACTCATACCTCATAATTCATAACTTTTGTGATGCGAATTCTCTTGGTAGATGATGAAGTTGAGCTGACTGAACCGCTGAGTCGCGTGCTAAGTCGTGAAGGCTACAGCGTTGAGTTGGCTTATGATGGGGCGTCTGGCAACCAGATGGCGCTGCAAGGAGGCTATGACTTGCTGATTTTGGATTGGATGCTGCCGCAGATCAGCGGGTTGGAAATTTGTCAGCAGATGCGATCGCGCAAAGATGCTACACCCGTCCTCTTTCTCACTGCCAAAGATACCCTAGACGACCGCGTGCTGGGTTTGGACGCCGGTGCGGATGACTACCTAGTGAAGCCGTTTGAATTGCGAGAGTTACTCGCACGAGTCCGCGCCTTGCTGCGTCGTTCCGCGACTGATGCGCCTGCTAGCGCGACGATAGAAGCGCACTACCATCCTCACTTACTTCAGATTGGAGATTTAGAACTAGATTGTGAAAACCAGCTAGCTTATCGTCACGGACGCACCATTGAGTTATCGGAGAAAGAAACTCATCTGCTGGAATATTTTATGCGTCACGCAGGGCAGTTGCTGACTCACGCCCAGATTCATCAACATTTGTGGAACCCGGAGGAACAACCCAGCAGTAACGTTTTAGCCGCTTTAATTCGGCTTTTGCGGCGCAAAATTGAAGCGGCTGGGGAGATGCCTTTGATTCACACTGTCTACGGCAAAGGTTATCGCCTCGGAGATGGTGGCTAAGGCGGCTTTCTAACTTTCAGTAGCAAGATTTAAAAAGCAATCTTTTGATATTTGTCAACTATCATTAGTAGTATTTCAACACCATTGTCTATATTCGCTTTCCTAACAGTAGCGATCGCTTGGTATCGTCTACACAAAACTATGGGTTTAGCTGTTGAGCTGTCTATTGATATTGCTTAGAATAAGCCTAAATTACAAGGAGCTATTTTATATGATGCTTGGAGATTTGGAAGACCCCTTGATAGCTTGGGATTTAAGAAACTTACAAAGAATTGCTACTACTATTCTTTTTCTCCTTTTAGTATTCTTCTTTAGTTGGCTGAATCGAAAAAATCGATATGTTTTATGGGCTATTTTTTCTGGTGCTATCTTGACATTTATCTTCTTATTGGTTACGCGCAATAATCACGGATTAGCTTTTTTTACTTTTAAATTTTGGTAGTGCTAAACACGTAATGATGCGTTGTAGTAGTGGATAAAGTACCAGATTGCCCCAATGTGATTCTCCAACGATTTGGAGAAAGACAAGGTTTTTCGCACCAACCGAGAC
>NZ_JAMPKE010000046.1:0-38148 GCF_039961955.1 Trichocoleus sp. DQ-A1 | reverse complement strand
GATTCGCCGCTTCAAGATTTTTCGCATTTTTTCAGGACGTTATCGCAATCGCAGGCAGAGATTTGGTTTGCGCTTAAACCTAATTGCTGGCTTGCTGAACTACGAACTGGCACATGCCTCCTGATTCATGCAGGAGGTCTAGTCATTGCGGAATTTCTCTCGCGTGGATGAGGCTCAGATGAAGCCAGTGAACATTCACGATGGGCTAGACAGCACTCTGCTAATTTTGAACAACCGGCTGAAATCCAAGGCTGACTATCCGGGCATTCAGATCGTTAAAGAGTATGGCAAGCTGCCTCCTGTAGAGTGTTATGCAGGTCAAATGAACCAGGCATTTATCAATGTGCTGTCGAGTGTGATTGATGCTTTGGAGGAGTATGACCATAAGCGATCGCCTGAAGAAATATACTTCTCCCGCAGTACCATTCGGATTTATACCGAAGTAACTGACCGTGGCTTTGTGACGATTCAGATTATAGATAATGGCCCCGGTATAGCGGAGGAAGTCCGCCCTCACCTGTTTGATCCCTTCTTTACGCCGAAAACGAAGGGCAAAGGCACGAAGGTTAGGTTGTCCCTTAGCTATCAAATCGTCGTGGACAAACATGGTGGACAAATGCAGTGTATTTCAGCGCCCGGGCATGGTACGAAATTCATCATAGTGATTCCGATTCGACAAAATCTTCGGAAAACGCCTTCCTTCGAGTCAATGTAATGTCAACGTCATCAGGGAAAAGCATTTAACTGGCACAGTCAATTCTGGTAGTGGGTAATGGAAATTATCCTCACCTAAAACCTCTCTTTCAATTTGTGCAATTTAGATGTTAGATGTGTGACAGACAACTTATTGCTCTCGGCGTCGCCGCCTAGCCGCAGCCCGACGCCCTTGCAGAGATACAATTTCTGCTTCGCTACTTTCCCGCGCCACGCGAATCAGCAGCCCAGCGGCAATCAAACTCGCAATCATTGAATTGCCACCATAACTAAACAGCGGCAAGGGCAAACCCGTAGTAGGTAGCACACCAGTCGCAACGCCAATATTTAGCAGTGACTGCCCCACCATCAAAATCATGGCTCCAATCGCCACCAGCCGGTGAATGGGATTTTGCGCCTTTATCGCCACAATTAGCGCCAGCGCCGCATAAGCCATCAGCAGCAACAGCAGCAGCAAACTGCCTGCAAAGCCAAATTCTTCTGCGTACACCGCAAAGATAAAGTCGGTATACTGAATCGGCAAATAAAACAGCTTCTGTTGCGATAGCCCAAAACCAGACCCCCAGGTGCCGCCAGAACCAACTGCCAGTAAACTTTGAATCAGCTGGTATCCGTCTTGCATGGGGTCAGCCCAAGGATTCAAAAAAGACATTATCCGACGACGCTGATATTCTTTCACGCTGATACTGATTGTCGCCAAGAGCACCCCGCCCAGCGCTGTTCCTCCCAAGTAGGAATAAGGCAACCCAGCAGCAAGTGCAATTAGCCACAAAGTCATCCCGCAAAGTGCGGTTGTACTTAAGTTGGGCTGTAGCAAAATTCCCAAAAGCACGCAGCAAAAAATAAACAGCCAGGTCAAGCGGACTTTCCACGTTAGTCTGTCCCAATGCCCAAAAATCCGAGCGCCTTGCAACACCAGGAACGGCTTGATCAACTCAGAGGGTTGAAGTGGAAATGGCCCCAAGGCTATCCAACGGGTTGCGCCATTGGTGGTGGTTCCCACTCCTGGAATCAGGGTGATGAAAATCACTCCCAACAGGAGTATGACAAACCAATCAGCGATTTCTAGAACAGAACGTAGGGGGAAGTTCACCACCAGGTTAAATGCTACTAGCCCCAGGATGACTGAGATGATTTGGCGCTTGAAGTAGTACATCCCATCTCCAAACTCAGCATCTGCGCTGGGATAGGACGCCGAAAATAGCACGACTAACCCGATAAACAGCCAGAGGAAGGTGAGCCACCGCAACAATCTGGCATCTATTGCCCAATCCTGGGCAGAGGAATTAAAAACAGGAATTAGCTGGCGTAAATTCACAGCGACTTGGCGTATAGGTAACATTCAGCGGCAGGGAATCACAAAGCGATCGCTCTGGCGGATGCATGGAGTGCTGCTCGCTCCCCAACATTAGCAGCGGTACCGACCAAAATGATAAGGCGCTTTGCCCGATATCGGTTCATCCGCTCCCGATTTTCTTTGCTTTTCTATAAATCTTTCTGACATCTAACGGCATCAGGCGATCGCTTTCTAAATCAAAAATTTATTAATCTACCCTCTAAATTAAAGCTTTCAAGAAGATTGCTTCACTGACGATCTTTGTATTGAACTTAACCGTATGATTACCGAATCAAAATTCTAAATTTCAGTGGTTTAAGTAAAAACGCGACCTTATTACTTCGTAATATCTATCGCCCCTATTACGTATAATCACGCAGACCACTTAGAGTTTTGGATTGAGCAAGCTGAAAAAGCTCAATTAGCCCCCAAGACTACAGAGACGATTCCCTATTTCCTATAAAGTTGAGCGAGATTACTTAGAAATGCAGGTCAAAACTCATCCTCTCAATATAACGGTGCTGACTGTCCTGGTGTTGGCAGGATTTATCGGCATCGCCTCCATCCTATTAGCTCTCGTCAGCTCATCTTCACTCTACTCATCTACACATCCAGTGGTGATACCTTGGATAGGCGAGCAGCATCGATGTGAGACAAGCGGTAGAACTTGGAGAGAAGAGAGCGAGGAAGAATGCCTGGATTACAAACACAGCGCTGAGTTCTAAAAGAATTTGGCTTAACAGAAATTCCGGAAAAATCCTTGACAAGAAGTCAATAAATGCTTAACTAGCAAACTTTAGCCGCTCTTTTTAATCTAGTTCTTATACGATTCACAAATTACTAGCAACAAAATCGCTCTAGGCGTCTGCTGAAAAAGGGAGCTTCGGGAATCGAAGTGTAGCCTAATAAAACGAATTGCTATCGAAAGCGGCTATTGAGCCACAAAAAAAGAGGTCCTTAAGACCTCTTTGCATTTGAATCTTATCTAAATGTTGAAAATTCCGTAAACAAGCCTATTTCCGCAAATTAAAGTAGACCAGTATTTACTCCTGGCTTACCAGTAGCCAGCTCAACCTTAACGATTTTTCCACCCATTTTCATAATCCGCTGCTGTTCGCGAAACCAATTTTCGTAGGGAACGAGTTTCGTGAAATAAGTGTTTTGCAATTCCCGCTGAGTCCGGATACGGGTCTGGCTGGGAACACAGGCAGTAATTTTAAACATCCGCATGGTTAATTTCTCCTAGTCAGGTGGTGAGGAAATTTTTGATCTCAATCAATCTTTGGATTGGCGTATCTAATTAAGACACCGAAGGCTGGGAGTCAAGAGTCAATACTAGACCGCTAAAACTTATCAACTTAATTCGACAAGCCTTTGACGAGCTAGCATTCACTCCAGACTTCCCAGACTTCACCAGACAAAACGCAGTCGCTTAAAACTTAAGCGATGAACGAGCGCTTACGCTTAGCTCAAGCCAGAGCAGATGTAGTCTAAATAAACGCCCATTTCCTTACCAGCATCAGCACCCACCAAGCTGGCGGTAACTTCTTTCATGGCTTGGATAGATTGCACAGTAGCGGAGATGGGAACACCCAAGGAGTTGTAGGTTTCCTTCAGACCGTTCAGCACGCGCTCATCCAAGATGGATGGGTCGCCAGCCAGCATGGCATAGGTGGAATAGCGGAGGTAGTAGTCCAAGTCGCGGATGCAAGCAGCATAGCGACGGGTGGTGTACATGTTGCCACCGGGACGGGTGATGTCAGAGTACAACAGGGACTTAGCAACCGCTTCCTTAACGATGGTGGCAGCATTAGCGCTAATGGTGGTTGCTGCACGAACGCGTAGTTCGCCAGTGTTGAAATAGCCCTTGAGCTTTTCCAAAGCACCAGTGTCAAGGTATTTACCTTGAACGTCAGAGGAATTGATAACAGCAGTAATTGCGTCTTGCATTTTTCTTGTTTCCTTATCTTACGTAGTCAGGTTCTAATCCTTAGCAGGGGAAGGGAAACACCCTACTGCATGGCACCAATCACGTAGTCGAAGTAAGCGCCTGCTTCAGAAGCATCTTCGCCAGACATCATGGAGGAAGCAGCATTCTTCATAGCGCGAACGCCTTCAGCAACTGCGTCAACCGGGGTACCCAGAGACTTGTACATTTCACGAACGCCAACCAAACCGATTTCTTCAATCGGGGTGACATCACCAGCAACGACTCCGTAGGTGATCAGGCGTAGGTAGTAGTCCATATCCCGCAGGCAGGTAGCGGTCATTTCTTCACCGTAAGCGTTGCCACCGGGAGAAACAATATCAGGACGCTTTTGGAACAACTGGTCGCCAGCTTGCTTGACGATGCGCTCGCGAGAGTCGGTCAACGTTTGGGCAATCCGGAGGCGACGCTCACCGGAGGTCACAAAGTTCTTGATCCGGTCTAGTTCGCCTGGGCTAAGATAACGAGCCTCGGCATCAGCATTCACGATGGATTTCGTGACGATACTCATTTGTGGATTCCTCCAATCAAAAGAAAAGTTTTACCAGATGGTTTGAAACTGGCATTCGCCAAGGAATGTGGAAGCCTGTCACTGCTACAAGAATACTTGTTCGGTATCTTTAGCATTTTTCAGTGTAACCATCCGTACACACTGCCTGGGACTCAGCTACCTTCCGCAAATAATTTTGCGGCATTCTGTTCACATTCCAGGTCTCTTCTTAACACTTTTTAATATTGTTCCTCATTTTGGGGCTTTGAGGGCGATCGCAGCGGGTCTCGGTGGGGTCAGTTGGTCATCAAAGATCGATCGCTTGCTTGGGAGGGGAGCGATCGCTGTCAGGATTTTTGAATTTCTGCACCCCTGAGCATCAATCACCTTCTCTTCCCCCTTGTCCTCCACATCTTCGCAGCTCCATAAAAATGCGATCGCCCATTCCATGCCTTAATCTGTTCTGCTTATTTAGCTTTAGCAGAAACTTTAAGGGATTCAAGTTGTGGACACTAGATGAGCCACTTTACCACAATGCAGTTGGACAAGGTTTTGCAGTGCGGTTATTGGGGGAATTTGAACCGAAGAATTTATCTTATTGGAGGATGCTCGACAAGAAGCGATCGCCTCTTCTATCTCTATTTCTTTGGTTTCTGGAGCGCTTCTGCGTTTCGATAAACTCCCCGCGTCATCCAGAGCACAGAGCAAAACTTCCGATTCATTAGGAATGGGGAACGGGTCATCAAAATCACCCATTCCCCATTCCCGACTCTCGGATTTATCGGCTCAAGCGATTACCGATGTAGGAAGGCGACATATCTGACCAGGATTGTTTCACCAAGTCAGCTGCTGCTTTCACACTGCCCAGATAATTACCCGCTGGCAGTGACGGGAAGCGGTTGTAAGGCACCACATCCTCGCCGAAGTAACGGGCATACTCAGGACTATCCACCATTGCCTCTACAGCCGCCTTCAAGCCGCTATCTGCCAGCAGTTTGTTGTACTGCCGGATTTCACCTTGGGTCGCGGGTGCGCGTCCCAGCAGGTGCCGGAACAGGAACTCAATCACCTTGGTGTTGGGATAGGGGGCATAGAAGCGACGGCGATAGATCTCGGAACTCGCCAGACTCTTCACAAACTCGCGCACCGAGATTTCACCGTTGCGGAGTCTGCTATCGAGATCCGAACGGCGCAGTTCCCCAGGAACTTGACCGCTGAAGATATCCATCACCTGACAGTAGATGGCATTAATCACCTGTGCAGATTCACCCTGGTTCATTCCTGGGTTCATCCGGTAAATTCGAGCAGGCTTACGCCGCGATGTCCCAACTCCAACTTCAACGGATTGCCCGTCACCGTTGGTAAAGGAACGACCCAACTCGATAAACAGCGGCTTACTCATGTCGCGCTGACGAGCTTTTGCAGCGATATCTGCGATCGCTTTACCCATCAGCGGCATCTTCGCCACATCCATGCGCGACTGCACCGGCTTGAAGCTGGGAACCACCAAGTCATCATTCTGCTTGGTCAGTTGGTTATACAGCTTCTCGGTATTCGGGAAGTTTGCCGCTGGCAGGGTCGGGAAGCGGTTGTAAGGCACCGTATCTTCTCCGAACGCCTGGGCATACTCTGGGCTATTCACCATTGCGCCCACAAAGCCCCGAAGCCCTTCAGATGCAAGGATCTGGTTATACTTGCGAATTTCTACTTGGTCTAGGGGTGCCCGTCCCAAGAAGTGCTTCGTACCCAACTCGATCACCTTAGTGTTCGGGTAGGGAGTATAGAACTCTTTGATGTAGAGGTCTGAACCTCCCAACGCCTCAATAAATTCCTTGAGGTTGATTTCACCATTCCGCAGCTTGCTTTCAAAGTCGCTGAATTGGTTCTTCACGATATAGGGTTCAATATCGCGCTCGAAAATTTGCCGGTATGCTGCCCGGATTGTGTTTTGCACCAACGCTTTGTCGTTGGTTTCTGTCAGCTTAAAGACCTTGGTTTGCTCGCGCTTCTTGCTGACACCCTGGTTGATGCGGAATTGAATGTCGGGTTCTGTCCGCAGCTGCGTGACTTGACCGAGTTCCACAAAACGAGGGGTTTCTTGCTTCTCAATTTTCAGAGCTGTGTCGGCAATGCTGCCAATCCGAAGGCTACGCAAGCTGACTCCAGCTGGTGTCAGATAGCGCTCGTAAGGAATCGTATCTTCCCCAAATGACTCGCTGTATTCGGGGCTATCGATAATCGCGTCAACCAGGGCGTAGAAGCCTTTTTTGGCGCAAATATCAAAATACTTGTTAGTTTCCTGACGTCCATAGGTGGGACGACCCAACAGACGGCGGTGGATGTATTCAATCGACTTGGTAACGTACAGCGAAGTCCAGTACAACTTGCGGAACAAGTCAGACTTAGCCAGAGCGCGGATGAACTCCCGCACTGTGGTTTCGCCGTTCTCCAGCTTGATTTCCGCCACTTTGAGGCGCTGACCTTCATAGACATCCCGCCCGAATACTTGCAGGTAGGCTGCCTTAATCACCGCTTGGGTGGAACTTTCGGAGTATTTAACGCTGGAATTCTTCACATACCGTTTGAAGGATGTGCCGCCGTTCCCACCTGGGCCGGGGAGTTGATCCAGTTTAAACACCTTCGGACCCAAGGAACCCGGAGCTTTGGGACGAGCTGCTGGGTTGCTCAGTTGGTTGTCAATTCCTGGGCCTTGGCGGATCAGGATGCGACGAGTATCTTTACCAAACGGAGCAGGACGGGTGTTGGGATTTTTGGTTTCTTTAGGGAAGATTGCCCCAAACTGAATTTCCAAGGGGTCGTTGCCGGAACCATACGGATGTTGGTCGGGCAGCGGTCGCTCATAAGCAGCAAATGTGGTGAGGAACTGCGGTACCTTGCGGAAAGGCGCGCTGTAGTTCAACAAATCTTGCTGCGGTCCCCAGTTGCGACACTCCTGCGCTTCTTGACCCAAACCCCGGATGTAGGGCACGGTTTCTTCGCCGAAGTAGTCGGAATATTCCTTAGAATCCACCAGGGCATCAACGAGACCGGGTAGACCTTTGCTGGAAACGATGGAGAAGTATTCTTGGACTTCTTCACGGCTGGATGGGCCACGACCCAGGAAGTGACGGAATGCCAGTTCCAGAGCGCGACTGTTGATATATGGCTCGTAGAAGTTTTTGCGGTAAAGAGTAGATTTACCCAAGCGGCGGATAAATTCTTTCATCGAGATGTCGCCATTTCTGACCTTAGATTCTAAGTCAGAGATGCCAAGGCTGTAAGCGCGAGTAATATCGCGCTCAAAGACTTGCCGATAGGCGGCTTTGATGATTTCTTGCTTTTCCGAAGATGACAAACCGGGCTTCATGGCGTACTTGGGACGCCGCTCGGCTGAATTGAAGTAAATTTGGGGCAGTTGCAGACCTTGCTGATCGCCAGAAGGACGCTGCCGCACTTTGTCGGAGGGGGTGGGGGCGCGGAATTCGCTAATCAGCACTTCAAAGTACTGGTTGACAATCGTTGTCCCTTCCTCGTCGCGCCGGAAATAACCCAAGGCGGCTGCCCGCATTTCTTGCAACGCCACAATTGTCGCTTCGCCGGAGCAAGCATTTTCGATGATTTCCCGCAAACCCCGCGTGTTAACCGCGATGATATTGGGGTCTCCGGCAACAATTGCGTAGGTCAGGTAGCGCAAGAACCAGGATAAGTCCCGCAACGACTTCTGCATATTGCCCGGACCGTAGCGGGCAACGTTGATCGGTCGGAAACCAGCTGGGGTAGGACCGCCACCGCCTGCGCTGAAGAGCGATCGCAACCCCTGCAAAAAGCCACCGCTGCTTTCCACATAGGTGACATTTCCCAGCGCCATCCCTTGTTTGACATCCGGAACGTTAGCCGTCACCAATTCGGGTTCGCGAGGCTTCTCTAAGAAAGCCATCGGGGAACCCCCGACGAAAATGCGGTTGGCAGCACGGGACACAATCAGGTCTGCATTTTGGGTGAGCGTTTGAGCAATCTCAAGACGCTTGCTGCCGGAACTGAAATAGCTCTTCAGTTCATCCAGCTCACCTCTCCCTAAGAAGCGGTCTTGTTGTTCCGCTTGCGAAATAGTTGCAACTGGTACTGTTTGATATAGTTGCGGACGCGCAACTGAGCTTCCACCACTTGCCTTAACACTCATTGGATCTCAAAAGCTCCCTATCTAAATCGTCACTGCGTTAAACATGACCAGAGTGCCACTGATGAATGATGAATTGTGAAGGTTGAGGGATTAAAGTTAACCAACCGCCACGGGAGCGACTGACCCGGAGAAAGTGGCTTTTTCCCTACGGCTTATGGCTTATCAACTTCATTCTTGCGCCTTCAACATCTCAGCGTTCATCTTTGAGCCTTTATCCTTTAACTGCCTGGGGTTAATCAGCTCAGTTTTTAGATTAAAACTTTTCGGGCTTCTCAGACTGGTTTGTTAAAAAGTGTGTAGAACCCTATCTAGGTGTTCACAAGGTCATAATACTAAATGGCGGCAGATTCCCTGAGAAGAGCGATAAGTTTTGTTACTTAAGACGCCGTCTAGCTACAGATGACCTGCCCGGACATCTCTAACTTTACCCTTTAACGTGATATGGAAATCAGGCAGGATATCAGTTCCGCCGTCCAACGACTTTACGATACTTACCCTTTTCCACCAGAACCTCTGCTGGATAGTCCGCCTCCCGGCTACAACTGGCGCTGGAATTGGCTAGCTGCTTATCACTTTTGCACCAATCAAACACCCCAAAAGCAGGATGTCCGCATTTTAGATGCCGGATGTGGCACGGGTGTAGGAACAGAGTACCTGGTTCACCTCAATCCGGCTGCTCAAGTGGTGGGAATTGATTTGAGTTCGGGCGCTTTGGAAGTGGCACGAGAGCGTTGTCGCCGTTCCGGGGCAAATCGCGTCGAGTTTCATCACAAGAGCTTGTATGACGCGCAGGAACTACCGGGTGAGTTTGATTTAATCAATTGTGTTGGGGTTTTGCATCATTTGCCCGACCCGATTCGGGGAATTCAATCCCTAGTGGCGAAGTTAGCGCCGGGAGGCTTGATGCATATTTTCGTTTATGCTGAGCTGGGGCGCTGGGAAATCCAGTTGATGCAAAAAGCGATCGCACTGCTTCAAGGCGAACGGCGAGGCGACTACCGCGATGGCGTTCAGGTGGGGCGTCAAATATTTGCCGCTTTGCCAGAAAATAATCGACTGGTCAAGCGAGAAAAAGAGCGCTGGTCTTTAGAAAATCAGCGGGATGAGTGTTTTGCAGATATGTACGTTCATCCCCAGGAAATCGACTACAACATCGACACTCTTTTTGAACTCATTGATGCTTCAGGTTTGGATTTTGTTGGTTTTTCTAATCCCAAAAACTGGGAATTAGAGCGACTCTTGGGGAAAAATCCAGACTTGCTCGAACGGGCAAAAAATTTGAGCGATCGCGAACGTTATCGTTTAATCGAATTATTAGACCCAGAAGCAGTCACTCACTACGAATTTTTCCTAGCACGTCCTCCCCTATCCAAAGCAGATTGGTCATCGGATGAGGCGCTGTTAGCAGCTATTCCAGCGCGAAACCCCTGCATGGATGGATGGCCTAGCCGCTGTCTGTTTAACTACGATTATCAGATTGTCAATTTGTCAGAGGGAGAGTTTGAATTTTTGCAAGCGTGTGATGTTAACTCAGAAAAACGTCGAAGCATAAAAGAAATTTTGGCGAGTGTTTCGTTGGAGTTGGATCTTGTGCGATCGCTCTTGAAACAACAGCTAATTATGCTGGCATCGAGTTAACAAACCGCTAATTGTTAATGGGTAATAGGAAATTCGTGACGATTTATTCCCTATTACCTATTCCCATTGCCAATATTTCATATATCAATTCAGCTTGCCTTACATTAGTTACCCTGGTTTGGCTGCGGGTTCCTTGGTTCTGCTTCCCAAATGATCTCTCGTTTTGGCTCTTCGTTGTTGTCGTCTGGACTCTCAGCAGGCGTTGGTTCTGGGATTTCCGCAGGAGTCTCAGCGGGGATTTGATTTTGGGGTTCTTCCGGAGTCTCAGCAGGCGTTGGTTCTAGGACTTCCGCAGGAGTCTCAGCAGGGATTTGATTTTGGGGTTCTTCTGGAGTCTCAGCAGGCGTTGGTTCTAGGACTTCCGCAGGAGTCTCAGCAGGGATTTGATTTTGGGGTTCTTCTGGAGTCTCAGCAGGTGTTTCAGAAGGCGCTTCATCTCCTGCTTCAAACTCAATCGTAATAATCGGTTTAGCCTCCTGATAGATAAAGGCTTCCATATCTCCTATAGGATTTCGCGCACTGTTAAGGCTGTCACCATCATAGGGGGGAGTGCCATTGAAGAATTTTTCAAGCCGATAGGTTTGAGCCACGGCTGGTGAACTGATAAAGGCACTTAATCCAATGATGCAGATTAACCCTTGAGTTTGAGGTTTCATTTAACCAATACCTCCTCAACTACAGTTACCTGTAGTCTATATAACCACCAAAATTAAACGAAGTTTCCAGTTTATATCCTTTAGTGACTTCTGTAAAACTTGAACAAAAAAATTAATTCAGATAGAACCGGCAATGGGAAAGACGTGATTGTACGCCTTTAAGCATTTTTTCAGCATCAAAGAATATTTTGATATCGTCAAGAACAAGTTTTGCTGGCATTGCTAATGGAGACGATTGCCCCTAAAACAATAGGAGATATAGCAGTTGTAAATGATTCTTGAAGACGGGATTCGCGACTGCTTAGAGAAGTCGCACATCTGAACCTCTGTACAAAAAACAATTCCCCTAACTTCCTTGATTAAGAGAAAGTTAGGGGAATCAGTTGTGTAAAAAATGCAATTATAAAAATATAAGCCATCAACCTTTACTTAGAGTAAATAAAAGCTGAGGGCATGATTATAACTTGCATAACTACCTTAGTGAACCTGGCTGGTAGGGCTGGTTCGTGGGTCTTGCATCTCTTTGTAACTGGCTTTCCGACTGATTAGGATTGTTGTTTTCTTGTTCTGTTAAGTTGCGATTGGTTGCAGGTGTCGCATTCTGAGTTGATTCCCCAACCTCTCTATCATCGTTAGAGGTTTCCCGATTTCCAGTCGGGTTGCGGGGTTCAACAACGTCATCGCCCGTATATGGGGGGAGACCATTGAAAAAGTCTTGTAACGGTGTGTTTTGAGCTACGGCTGGGGAACTGATGAGGGCAGTTAATCCCAGGATGCCAATCAGCCACTGGGTTTTAAATTTCATTTGACTAATACTTCCTTAACTATGCGTATCCTACTACTCAAGTTAAGCAAGTTTGCTTTTTGTAACCTCTAGCTGCCGACGTACCACCTGAGATTAAAAATCAGCCAGATAGAACCAGCCAAGGAAAGCGATCGCTACTATACCCAGAGCGCTACTGTACCCATCTAATGATTCTTGTGGCTTCACAAACCGATGGCGAGGCGATTGCTCCTTGACACTTCTGTTTTTGGAGTGTTCTCTTGTGTCCTCTGCGGCTCGGTTTTTGACCAATCCAATAGGAGTGTTGTAGACGCCCTATTTCCGTGTGGGCTAAGACAGTAGATGTCGCTGCACACTTCTCGAAAAATCGCTATGCGCTCTCAAATCGGACTCCGCGCCTTCATCACCTTCCTAGCTACTATTGTGAGTGTCGATTTGGGATTTCCAACTGTAGATTGGCAATTCATCCAAAATTCTCAGGTGTTGGCTCAAACCCCCGCTGAGCGAGAAGCCGAAGACGATCGGTTGCTAGAGCAAGGGATTGAGCAGCAAAAGAAGGGTCAATTTAGAGCTTCCTTACAGTCTGGACAAGAAGCATTGAAGATTTACCGAGAAATCGCCGATAAGAAGGGAGAGGGGGCGGTTCTTAACAATTTGGGAGAAGCTTATCGATCGTTGGGTGACTATACACGAGCGATTGAGTTCTATCAACAAAGTTTAGCTGTGGATCGTTCCCTCGGCAATCGCGAGGGAGAGTCATACGTTCTAAATAATTTGGGCATTGTTCATCATCATTTGGGCGATTATGCTAAGCGGGGAGAATCGCCTCAAAAATTGTCAACCCTCCCTGGTGCGGAACGGGAAGCTTTAGCGATCGCTACTCTACTTAATACCAAAGCTCTCATTGGCAACTCTGCCAATGAATCTGCGGTTGTCCAGCAAATGTCTAAAGCAAAAATGATTCATCTGGCGACTCACGGCTTGCTGGATGATTTTCAGCGTAGCGGAGTACCGGGAGCGATCGCCCTGGCTCCTTCTGGTCAAGAGGACGGGTTGCTCACCGCCAGCGAAATCCTCAATCTCAAGCTCAATGCCGAGTTAGTTGTCTTGAGTGCTTGCGACACTGGGCGAGGTAAGCTGACTGGCGATGGCGTGATTGGATTGTCTCGCTCTTTAATTACTGCGGGTGTCCCCAGTGTCATCGTCACTTTGTGGGCAATCCCGGATAATCCTTCTGCCTTGTTGATGACCGAATTTTATCAAAATCTGCAACAAAACTCCGATAAAGCGCAAGCTTTGCGAAATGCCATGCTGACGACGATGAAACAATATCCCAACCAACCCAGTGCTTGGGCTGCATACACGTTGATTGGGGAAGCTGAGTAAAAAGCGAGGGAAAATCGCCGCAAGCTGCTACAACCAGGGGCGGGGCGATACCCACGCTGATGCCTAAAATGCTTCCTAAATGAGAACCCATGAGCATGAATGCGAAAAATGCTTCTTGGATGAGAACTCATGAGCATGAATGCGATCGCTACCAGAGAGAACCTTTTAATTTGCTGACATCGACTTAATTCTTTTTTAAGTAATGTTACCTCTGCATGGTATATTCAAAATGTTTGGTTCTGACCTGTAGTAGTCAGACCAAATAGCACAAGCTGAAACACATCAGTTGTGAACTTGTCAAACGAATCTCAAACAACCACGCCGACCACCGAGGAGTTACCACAAACTGGTTCGCCTGTATCAGAACCAGATGGCTCCATGCAAGAGTACTACCAACTTCAACAAGAGTTGTTGCTGACTACACTTGCTTTGAGCGGGATTATTTTTATCTCCGTCTGGATTTTTTACTCTCTCAACATTGCCCTGAATTACTTGATAGGGGCGTGCACATGTGTGGTTTACTTGAGGATGTTGGCTAAAGACGTTGAGCGACTTGGCGCAGAGAAACAGCGTCTGAGTAAGACTCGGTTTGCTCTGTTTATTGGGTTGATTATAATCGCAACCCAAGTGAATAAGCTACAGATTCTGCCCGTTTTTTTGGGATTTCTGACTTATAAAGCCTCCCTCATCGTCTATATGCTTCGGACTTTGTTTCCCCCGGACGCTCGATAGGTTGGACAGTGTTAGAATTCTCCACTCTTTAATCCCTGGAGAACCCTCATTGAATGGAAATGCTAAGTATTCTTTCCGCCTTTAATTCATTCCCTCTCGCCAAACTAGAAGTTGGTCATCACCTTTATTGGCAAGTGGGAAATCTTAAGATTCACGGGCAAGTTTTTCTAACTTCCTGGGTTGTTATTGGTATTCTTCTGCTTGCCTCGTTAGCTGCAACTCGGAATATTCAGAGAATTCCTAAAGGTATCCAAAACTTCATGGAATATGCTCTAGAATTCATTCGAGATCTGGCTAGAAACCAGCTTGGCGAGAAAGAATACCGTCCGTGGGTGCCATTTATTGGCACGCTGTTTCTGTTTATCTTTGTCTCAAACTGGTCTGGCGCATTAGTTCCCTGGAAGCTAATTCACCTTCCAGAAGGAGAACTAGCAGCTCCCACTAATGACATCAATACCACAGTGGCACTGGCATTGCTAACTTCTTTAGCGTATTTTTACGCAGGTTTTAGCAAGCGGGGTTTAGGGTACTTTAAAAAGTATATTGAGCCGACACCGATCCTATTACCCATTGCCATTTTAGAAGATTTCACAAAGCCCCTTTCCCTCAGCTTCCGTTTATTTGGCAACATTCTGGCGGATGAACTGGTAGTAGCAGTATTAGTGCTACTGGTTCCCCTGTTTATTCCTCTGCCAGTTATGGCGTTGGGGCTATTTACCAGTGCCATTCAAGCTTTAGTGTTTGCCACCTTAGCAGCTGCATACATTCATGAAGCGATGGAGGGGCATGGTGATGAAGGGCATGAGGAGCATTGACCTTTTTTAGAGGTAAGGAAGAAGGATATAAGATGAATAAAATCATCCCTCCTTTTCCATATCGCATTCGGGATGCCCTCAGTTGATAGAATTTGAGATTTGAGATTTAAGATTAAAAATCTTGACTCAAAACTCAACACTTGTAAGAGCGCGGCATTGCCGTGTCTCTACTCCAAACTCTCTGTTGTTTGTTCTGTACTTCAAGGTAAGGAAATAATCATGGATCCATTGGTTTCTGCTGCTTCAGTTCTGGCTGCTGCTCTTGCAATTGGTTTAGCTGCAATTGGCCCTGGTATCGGTCAAGGAAATGCTGCTGGTCAAGCAGTCGAAGGTATTGCTCGTCAGCCAGAAGCAGAAGGGAAAATTCGCGGCACATTGCTGTTGACCCTGGCTTTCATGGAATCCCTTACCATTTATGGTCTGGTGATTGCCCTAGTGCTGTTGTTTGCTAACCCCTTCGCTTAACATTTTTTGTTCTTAGTAGAGACGTGGTAAAGCACGTCTCTACTAAAACAAAGTTTTTAGTTTCCAGTCCTGTTGATGTAAGTTGAACCCCTTGCCTAGAGGGTATAGAGAATATGACAAGTGAGATAATTTTGCTTGCCATTAAAACTGCTGTTCAAGCATAAAGAGGGAAGAAATGTTTGATTTCGACGCTACCTTGCCCTTGATGGCAGTGCAGTTTCTGCTATTGGCAGCGGTATTAAATGTGGTTTTCTATAAGCCACTGACTAAAGTGCTAGACGAGCGCGACGATTACATCAGATCGAATGAGATGGGTGCGCGAGAACGCTTGGCAAAAGCTGAGCAGTTAGCAAAGCAATATGAGCAACAGCTAGCGGATACCCGCAGGCAGTCTCAAGCGCTGATTGCAAATGCTCAAGCCGATGCTCAGAAAATAGGCGCTCAAAAAATAGCTGAGGCACAGCAGGAAGCTGTTGCAAAAAGAGAAGTGGCGTCTCTAGAGATTGGACAGCAAAAGCAAGAAGCCTTGCAATCTCTAGAAACCCAGGTGGACGAACTGAGTCGCCAAATTCTGGAAAAAATATTAGGACAGCAGCTGGTCAATAGATAGAGAGCTTGAAGGAAAAGCTGTCATTAGTCATTAGTCATTAGTCATTAGACCAAAGCCAATGACTGATGACGAATGACCAACTTCATACTTCAATGGGATGGGTATCATGGGGACTTTTTTCTTATTAGCCGAGGTGGCTCACTCAGCTGGCGCTGAATTAGCAGAGGCAGAGGGGCATCATGGTTTCGGTTTAAATCCGGACATTTTTGAAGCCAATCTAATTAACCTGGCAATTCTTATTGGTGTACTGTTTTACTTTGGACGTAACTTATTAGGAAATATCCTAAGCGAGCGTCGTTCAAGGATTGAAACGGCGATTAGAGAAGCAGAGCAACGCCAGAAAGAGGCAGCAGCTGCACTCTCTGATGCCCAACAGAAATTAACTCAGGCTCAAGCGGAGGCAGAACGAATCCGCAAAGATGCTGAAGAAAGTGCTAAGGCAGCGAGAGAATCCATTTTGGCGAAAGCAGCGAAGGATGTCGAACGCTTGCAAAAAACAGCGGTTGACGATTTGAACACCGAAAGGGAGCGAGCGATCGCTGAACTCAGAGCGCAAGTTTCTGCAATGGCGTTGCAGCGCGTTGAATCGCAACTCAAGAGCCAATTGGATGATGCTGTTCAACAACAATTAATTGATAGCAGCATCGCTAGTGTAGGAGGTCGCTGATGAAAGGTAGTATGGTTAGCGGTGAAATCGTAGAGCCGTATGCAGAGGCATTGATGTCCTTGGCTCAGTCACAGAACCAAACAGAGCGGTTTGGCGAAGATGTGCGCTCTTTGTTGGGAGTTCTCGAAAGCTCTGAGGATCTACAGAGTTTTCTGGGAAATCCAATTGTCAGCGCTGAAAATAAAAAAGCCGTATTGCAGCAAATTGCTGGCGACGGGCTTCACCCCTACATCCTCAACTTTTTGATGCTGCTGGTAGAGAGGCGACGTATCCTATTCCTAGAGGGAATTTGCAAACACTTCCAGGCACTTCAGCGGAAGCTGAATCAGACTGTTTTAGCAGAAGTTATCTCAGCGGTGGAACTGTCGGATGCCCAGCAGCAAGCCATCAGTGAAAAAGTCAAAGCGATTAGCGGTGCCCAGCAAGTAGAACTCGATACCAAACTCGATCCAGATTTAATTGGTGGTGTCATCATCAAAGTGGGGTCTCAGGTATTGGATGCCAGTTTGCGAGGACAACTGCGCCGTATTGGCATACGCCTGAACAGTGCCGCCTAAAGTTGAAAGTTGAGAGTTGGAAGGGTAAGCAATTTGTCGGTGGAACTTTTCAAATTGGATGTTGGTAAGTTAAGCAAGTGAAATTTTCAATTCTTAACTTTTAATCTTCAACCTACCACCGCCAAAATAGAGAGCTTCAACCTTTAAGCTACCCTTCGAGAAGGGATTCTCCTTAAAACCTTCAACCTTTAACACAAACCCTTTCCTCCTTTAACAAGTAACCATGATCAGCATCAGACCTGACGAAATTAGCAGCATTATTCGGCAGCAAATTGAACAATACGACCGAGATGTTAGTGTTTCTAACGTGGGTACCGTATTGCAAGTAGGCGACGGGATTGCCCGGATTTATGGCCTAGACAAGGTCATGTCCGGGGAACTGGTGGAATTTGAAGACGGTAGCGTTGGCATCGCCCTGAACTTAGAAGAAGACAACGTGGGCGTGGTGCTAATGAGCGATGGTCGCAACATCCAGGAAGGTAGCTCTGTGAGCGCCACCGGCAAGATTGCTCAGGTACCAGTGGGCGAAGCCTTGATTGGTCGTGTTGTGGATGCTCTCGCTCGTCCGATTGATGGGAAGGGAGACCTTAACACCACAGAAACCCGCCTCATTGAATCAGGCGCACCGGGAATTATTGCTCGGCGCTCGGTTTACGAACCGATGCAAACCGGCATTACCGCTATTGACGCGATGATTCCGATTGGTCGGGGTCAGCGGGAGCTAATCATTGGTGACAGACAAACCGGAAAAACTTCGATCGCGGTTGACACCATCCTCAACCAGAAAGAAGAAGACGTGATTTGCGTCTACGTCGCTATCGGTCAAAAAGCTTCTACCGTCGCCCAAGTCGTGAACGTGCTTCAGGAACGAGGCGCAATGGACTACACCATTGTGGTAGCAGCAAACGCTAACGACCCAGCAACCCTGCAATATCTGGCTCCCTACACGGGCGCTAGCTTGGCAGAATACTTCATGTACAAGGGCAAAGCGACGCTGATCATCTATGATGACCTCTCCAAGCAAGCCCAAGCTTATCGCCAGATGTCCCTGCTGCTGCGTCGTCCGCCCGGACGGGAAGCTTATCCTGGGGATGTGTTCTATCTCCACTCCCGTTTGCTAGAGCGTGCGGCAAAGCTGAGTACAGAACTGGGTGAAGGCAGCATGACTGCGCTGCCAATTATCGAAACCCAAGCTGGGGACGTTTCCGCTTACATTCCCACCAACGTGATTTCGATTACCGATGGTCAGATTTTCTTGACCTCCGACCTATTTAACTCTGGCTTGCGTCCGGCAGTGAACCCCGGTATTTCCGTGTCACGGGTGGGTTCAGCGGCTCAAACCAAGGCGATGAAAAAAGTGGCTGGTAAGCTAAAGCTGGAGTTAGCCCAGTTTGACGACCTGCAAGCTTTTGCTCAGTTTGCCTCGGATTTGGATAAGGCAACCCAAGACCAGTTGGCGCGGGGTCAGCGCTTGCGGGAACTTCTGAAGCAGCCGCAATACTCACCGCTATCAGTGGCTGAGCAAGTGGCAGTTGTGTATGCAGGTTTGAATGGCTATTTGGATGATATTCCTGTAGAAAAGGTGGCTCCTTTTGCGCGATCGCTACGGGATTACCTGAAAAACAGCAAGCCGAAGTACATGGAAATCCTCCGCAAAGAGAAGCAGCTGACAGAAGATGCGGAAGGCATTCTCAAGGAAGCGATCGGTGAAGCTAAGAAGACCTTCATGGCGATGGCGTAACTTGTCCAAAGCGAATAGCTAAGCGCGAATAGCTAATTGTAATCAGCAGCGCTTCGCAATTAGCTATTCGTAATTAGCCACTCGCAAAGGACAACTGACACCGGACAAAACTATGGCAAATCTAAAATTTATTCGCGATCGCATTCAGTCGGTCAAAAACACCAAAAAAATCACCGAGGCAATGCGCCTAGTTGCCGCCGCCAAAGTGCGCCGCGCTCAACAACAGGTGACTGCCACTCGCCCGTTTGCCGACCGCCTCGCTCAGGTTCTCTACGGTCTGCAAAACCGTCTGCGGTTTGAAGAAGCTAACCTGCCTCTGTTGAGAAACCGGGAAGTTCGGTCTGTAGGAATTTTGGTCATTACAGGCGATCGCGGTCTCTGCGGTGCCTACAACACCAACGTCATCCGTCGTGCAGAAAACCGCGCCAAGGAACTACAAGCCGAAGGTCGGGACTATAAATTTGTGCTGGTAGGGCGCAAAGCCATCCAGTACTTCCAGCGTCGCGACCAGCCTATTGACGCTACTTACACCGGCTTAGAGCAAATTCCTACAGCAGCAGAAGCATCCAGAATCGCTGACGAACTGCTGTCCTTGTTCTTGTCAGAGAACGTAGACCGGATTGAATTGGTTTACACCAAGTTTGTCTCCTTGATCAGCTCTCGCCCAGTGGTGCAAACCTTGCTACCGCTGACAACGCAAGGACTAGAAGCAAGAGATGATGAAATCTTCCGCCTCACAACTCGCGGTGGCGGTTTTGAGGTAACGCGGGAGAAAGTCTCTACCCAAGTTCGAGAGTTTCCACGGGACATGATCTTCGAGCAAGATCCCGTGCAGATTCTCGATGCCCTCCTGCCGTTGTATCTGAATAACCAGTTACTGCGGGCTTTGCAAGAGTCGGCAGCGAGCGAACTAGCAGCACGGATGACGGCGATGAACAACGCCAGCGACAACGCTAAGGAGCTAATTGGTTCTCTTACCCTGAAGTACAACAAAGCGCGTCAGGCGGCAATTACCCAGGAAATTCTGGAAGTCGTCGGCGGTGCCGAAGCGTTACAAGGCTAGATTTAACTTTTCAATTTAATTTACACAGAGCGTCTGAGATTACTCAGGCGCTTTTTTTGTTGAATGCGCTCGCATGAACAGATGGACACACTTAAACAGCACCTATCGCTGCTCAAAGCAAAGCTAATAGCAAAAAGTTTCTATATTGTTGCAATTTCTTTACATACTGTTACAATAGTTAACATAGAGAAACAAAGGAAAGACAACCATGAGATACACCACCGACGAAAGAGGCATCCTCAACAACTATGCAGCTGAGCCTGGGGTGTACTTTGCCGAATCCCCTTCCCCAGAGCAGCAGCGTCGTTACGCTTTTCAAGGCGCGATCGCCACTTTGTTTGTCACCCTGCTGGTTCTGACTGCATTGGGTGTCAGCTAAGTTATTCAAGATTTACAGAGCAAGACAACTAACCAGGACAAACAACCATGAGATACACCACCGACGAAAGAGGCATCCTCAACAACTATGCAGCCGAGCCTGCGGTGTACGTTGCCGAATCCCCTTCACCTGAGCAGCAGCGTCGCTACGCTTTTCAAGGCGCGATCGCTACTTTGTTTGTCACCCTGCTGGTTCTGACTGCATTGAGTGTCAGCTAAACCTGAAGAAAGAAAAGTTTCAGACACTTATTTCCAATACTTAGGAGTTCGGTTATGAAGACTGACTTTGACTTTGATGCCCGCTATCAGTTTGCGCCGACTGTCTTTAACACTGATTTCAACAACTTTGCGCCCATCACTGCTAATCAAGCTTGGTCGTTGTTCTTTACCGCTGGTCGTAACGATGCGGCGCTGGGAGATAATCCTGAAGTAGGGCGACTCTTCAACAACATCTTGAGTGCTGTTGTCTTCACAGTGATTGTTGGAGCCTTTACTTTCTACTCGTTTTAAGACAAAGACAACGTGAAAATTCCTTCAGCCCCAGCTCCTTCAAAGCTGGGGTTTCTCATTTCTAGCATTGTCGTTTGACCGGGGTGAGTAGCTAATTGATTCATGGAACAATAGAGAAAGTTTAGTTTCCGTGGGGAAGCATTCCCTCTAGCCATTGCTGCTCATGTCCAAGACACATAAAGTTGAAATTTACGATCAAGGCAATACTCAGATCCTTGAAGTGCCAGAGGATAAAACGATCCTTCAGGTTGCCTATGCTGCTGGGTTAGACCTGCCCAGCTCTTGCAATGCAGGAGTTTGTACTACCTGTGCGGCTAAGGTTCTAGAAGGCAAGGTAGAACAGGGGGATGGCATGGGCGTCAGTCCAGAGCTTCAGGCACAAGGCTATGTACTACTCTGCGTTGCTTATCCCCGCTCCGATTTGAAAATTGAGAGTGGGAAAGAAGACGAACTGTACGAGCTACAATTCGGGCAGTTCCAGAAGTAGGGCTACTCAGACTCGACAAGTAATTTCGCGGCTTTTCAAACAAAGCCTGCGGTCATTTAGCCTTAATTCAGCACAGGGCAAACTGGTATTTCAATATTCCGTACTAGAACCACTAAGATGACGACACACTTTATTACCGCAGAAATTGACCTTCAGGAATCGCCAGTGCAGTTACACTCTGCTATTGAGGCAGAATTGGAAAAACGGGGAGAACCCTTGCGCTGGGCGATCGCTTCTGTAGATGTCGAACAGCAGAAAGCCCACGTTGAGGCAATCGTCACAGTCGCATCCGACTCAGCTCAGTGAATCGGCGTCCTTACACGGTTGTCTTAATTGTCCCGACTGGGGTTGGGGCAGCAGTTGGGGGATATGCGGGGGATGCGCTGCCAGTGGCAAGAGCGATCGCGCAAATCTCCGACATCCTGATTACCCACCCCAATGTCCTCAACGGTGCCCAGTTGTACTGGAATTTGCCCAACGCTTTCTATGTGGAAGGCTACGGACTTGACAAATTTGCGGCTGGGTGCTGGGGACTGCGACCCGTGCATCAGAACCGGGTCGGTTTAATCCTCGACCAAGGAATTGAACCCGAACTGCGGTTGCGGCATCTCCAGGCAGCGGATGCCACGAGAGCCACGCTGGGATTGAATCTCACAGATTATGTGGTGACAGACGCCCCGCTAGGGGTGGAACTGCGGACAGCGGCATCGGGAGCTAGTTGGGGGACGATTGGAAATCCTGATAGTTTATTACGGGCAGCAGAGGTACTGATTACTAAGGCGAGGGCAGAAGCGATCGCAGTCGTTGCCCGTTTCCCCGATGACATCGAAACCGAGGCGCTGGAAAGTTACCGACACGGGCAGGGAGTTGACCCCCTCGCCGGTGCTGAAGCTGTAATTAGTCACCTGATCGTGCGAACCTTTCAAATCCCCTGTGCCCACGCCCCAGCTTTGTTACCCCTGCCCCTCGATCCGCACCTGTCTCCCCGCTCAGCTGCCGAGGAATTGGGCTATACTTTTTTACCCTGCGTTCTAGTTGGTCTGAGTCGCGCCCCCCAGTTTATTAGAAAACCCCACAGTGGTACGACCTTACCTGGAGATGTGTGGGCAGATCGAGTCGATGCCGTCGTCGTACCCGCAACTGCTTGTGGCGGCAGTGCAATCCTGAGTTTAAGCCAAACGCGATCGCAGATTATTGCCGTCGAAGAAAATAAAACTCAGATGCAAGTTCCTCCAGAACAAGTGGGAATTAAAGCATTGCGGGTAAACTCATATTTAGAAGCACTCGGTGTCTTGGTGGCCCATCGAGCTGGCATTAGTCCAGGTGCCATTAGTCCAACCCTATCTTCGCTAGTCAGAATTCAGTAAGGCGGACAATCCTCTACTTTTACCCTTCATCCTTCATCTTTCCGAAGTGGCAAAACAGCTTCCTACCGATCCGGAAATCGAATCCCTAACGCGCACCCAAATTTTAATTGCGATGGGGGTGACAGCGGTTGTATTGCTCGTCATCGCCAAGCTGTCCCTGCATTTCGGCGCGTTTTCCGTTATGCCCGTGCGCCCGACCCTAGAAGCATTACTTTTGGGCGTCGGAATTGGGCTAGGAATTACGGGTGCCAGTAGCGTCATCTATCGCCTATGGCCTGGTTATCAGCGCAGCGCCGACTACTACCTAGAATTAGTGCTAAAACCCTTATTTTGGCCTGATTTGATCTGGTTAGGACTCTTGCCCGGTTTAAGTGAAGAATTGCTATTTCGGGGTGTAATGCTGCCAGCAGTGGGATTAAACTGGGTTGGGCTAGTAGGATCGAGTTTTTGCTTTGGCATCCTACATCTGAGTGGCCCTCAACAATGGCCTTATGCAGCGTGGGCAACCACTGTAGGATTGCTACTCGGTTATAGCGCCTTGGAGACGGGTAATTTGCTAGTGCCAATTGTGGCTCACATTACGACAAATTTAATATCCAGCTGCCTTTGGAAGCTGGATACTAAAAAGGCATAAATTTTAAGAATTAGAATATCGATTGTTGAGAAAGACAAGGGAAACTGCGATTAGTTGTAAAATTCTCTCTTCTTCTTCTCTGCGCTCTCTGCGTCCTCTGCGGTTCGTTTTTTCAGAAATCAAATAAAACTTCGATACCTTTTATCTTGTTAATGCGATCGCGCTGCTGCCAAAGCGATCGCTTGCGGTAATATCTTGTGTTCCTGAACTTGAATCCGGGCGTGTAGCGTGTCTAATGTATCGTCGGGAAGAATCGGGACAGCCGCTTGTAGTAAAATTTTGCCGCTATCAACTTCCACGTTTACCAGGTGAACGGTACAGCCAGTTATTTTTACCCCTGCATTCAAGGCTTGTTCAACTGCTCGAATCCCCTTGAAACTCGGTAACAAACTGGGGTGAATGTTAATCATTCGATCTGGGTAGGCATCCACTAAAACCTGGGTGACGACACGCATCCAACCTGCCATAATTACCCATTCCACTTCATACTGCTGCAAGGTTTCCACAATTGTTTGATCTAACGCTTCGCGGCTGTTAAAGTCTCGGTGATTCAGCAAAACAGCCGGAACGCCGCACTTTTCGGCTCTTGCTGCTGCCTTTGCACCGGGATTATTGTAAATCAAAACTTGAATTTGGGCATTGAGTTGCTGTTGCGCGATCGCTTCTGCAACTGCCTCGAAATTACTGCCATTTCCCGACGCCATCACACCTAATTTTAAAGGAGAGCGAGCGCTCAAAAGATTGGGAGGAACCGTTGGAGAAATTAGGCTGGGGATATAATTAGGGCTAGAATCAGATGTTGAGGGATTGAAAGTCATGGAGCTAGAAATAGACAATGAATTATTAATAGAATCTAATAATTTTTACATCAAAATATGTCCTCTAGAAACAGAGCTTAATTACTTACCCTCATTTGCAGCAAAAATTGACTGTAAAATTTCTTCAACAATCAAACTTCAATATAATTACAGCGATCGCATCTGGTTTAAATTTGAAGATTTTGATAAATTTATAACGGATGTACAAGGCATTGTATCTGGCATAAGGGAGATAGCGGAACTCAATTCTATGAGTCAACCGGCAATTTTCATAATTAGCCAATCTGGCAACTATTTAAAGTTTACTATAAATTTCGATGCGGGTTTCTCTTTTGCTGGAGATGGAAGAAGAATCCAAGTGACAACATCTTTTCTTGAAGAATACGATTTTATAAACATTCTTTCAAGGTCTCTTACAGAATTTTGGAGAAATTTCAAATGCCTGCTGAGAGAGGAGAACCCATCAATAACGATTTAGGGAGAAATCTAGCTGGCTAGGGATAGATTTAGCTACGCCTGGATTCGTATTGATATCTTTAGCGTCCTAGCAAATGGGAACCAGCCGGACACTGAATTCCCCCAGATATATCCTTAGGAGGCGTTGGCATCGCAGGCGGTGTGGATGAGGGTTTATCGGTTTCGCAAATTGCTGTCTTTGTAATATTTTCACCATTATTTGTGACAACAAATACAGCACCCGTGTAGCTATTAAGTTCGGGGCGCTTGGCTTTGGCAGTGTGCATCACCCTTTGAGTGCCATTACCTTGAGGTACAATTTGGTAATTATAACTCTCTGTCTCTGGCTTAATCCCAATCCCTAGCTGCTCGATTGTTGTACTAAATTTATTATTTTCCAAGTAATAAGCTTGTTGGGAACGATTCATCGCCCCAATGTACATTTTCCCTTCAGATTGTTTTGCCTTGGTTGCTTGATTGTTAAAGGCTTCCTGAATATCAACTATTTTAGTATTGGGAGGTAAAGTGGGTGAGTCAGAAAGCTTTTGAACCGGGATTTCATAAGCAACCGGAGGCTCAGAAGATGTTTCCGGCGGGAGGAGGAATAATTTACCTTCTGGCGTCAATACAAATTTCACCGCCTGACTGGATGATGGATTGTTGACTTGCCATTGTCCTACCCATCGATCTGTCCCTAAATTGGCATTAGCAGCGCTGGGAGAGGAAGAATCTGAAGGTGTATCGGTTGAATTACATCCATAGATAGCGAGTAACCCAAGCAATCCGCTAAGTATTCGGAAACCAGGGTGTTGGCTGCGTTGCTTGAATACGGTTATATTCACGGTATCAGTTACTGACCAGAGATTAACAGGATCTTACCAGTGCCGCCAGGTAGAATAACGCTACGACGCTAACATTCAACGGTAAGCCAATTGCTCAATGAAAAATACGCACTTTTCTCGGAGGCAGCTATTAGATAATGATGCGATCGCTGCCTGGATTTTTCTGACCCCTGCCTTAATTCTATTAGGGCTTTTTCTCCTATGGCCTATCGCTTATTTGTTTTACCTCAGTTTTACCACGGGTAGCTTTACCGCTACGGGTGTGCGCTTAGTGGGATTGAGAAACTACTGGCGTCTCATGCTGAGTCCTGACTTTTGGCAAGTTCTCGGTAACACCGCTTATTTCACCATTGCCACGGTGATTCCCAGTTTGGTAATTCCTTTGGGTTTAGCAGTGCTATTAAATCGTGCCTTTGCCCTGCGAGGAATCCTGCGAACTGCCTATTTTATCCCCTCAATCGTTAGTCTTGTGGCAGCTGGTTTGGGGTTTCGCTGGTTGTTTCAAACCGAAGGACCAGTTAACGCATTTCTAAATGCTATCGGAATTGAACCGATTTCCTGGCTGGGTAGCACGTTTTGGGCGATGCCAGTGCTGATTTTGTTAAGCATTTGGAAGCAATTGGGTTTCAATATGGTGGTGTTTTTGGCAGGGTTGCAGGCGATTCCCTCCAGTCGCTATGAAGCGGCAGAACTAGATGGTGCCAATTCCTGGCAACAATTTTGGTACATTACCCTGCCAGGATTGCGTCCAACTCTCATCTTTGCCACCGTCACGACGGCTATTTTTACCCTGCGGAGTTTCGAGCAAGTTTACGTTATTACCGGCGGCGGGCCATTAAACTCGACTAATTTGCTGGTTTACTACATCTACGACCAAGCGTTTGCCCAATTTGATTTTGGTTATGCCGCAGCGGCGGCAACTGTGCTGTTAGCAGTAACGCTGGTGTTAGTGTATTTTCAGCTAAAAACTTGGGGAGATGAAGCTTAGGAATTGTGTTTATCGTCTACACCAAGTTAGCCATTTCCGATGAGGTAAGTTTGTCTAAGTTTGTTGAGCAAGGCTATAGCAATCCAATGTGAAATTTATCTTTGTTGTTTTTAACGAACCGCAGAGGACGCAGAGGGCGCAGAGAGAAGAGAAGAAGAGAGAAAGAATGGTGTTGCGAGTGAAATTAGGATTGCTATAGGTATGCTCAAGGGGTTGAATTCATTGTGTTAGAGAACTTCTACCCAAAAATCAGCGGTAACAATCTTACCGTTGCGGTTAAACTGACCCCAGAGTTTATATTTTCCTGGTTCGGGAAATTTGGTATGGAAAAGAACCTGACCTTCAGGAGTATCTTTCATGGCATGGGCGTGAATGTAATCTGCGGCTGTTAAGCTTGGTGACTGTCGGAGAATGACTAAATGACCTTTTTCTCCTAAGTACGGTTGCAAGTCTTTGACGGGTTGAATGTTAGAAGCGTCTCGCAGATCAAACGTTAAGGTAACATCTTTACCTGCTTTGAGGGTTGACTCAGAGAATACAAGATTCGCTTTTGTATTTCCGAAAGTTTTAAACCGATTTAGATCGATTGCTGGCGCGGATAAAATTTTACCAGGAATCTGTGTTTTTACTGCCGAGACTTGTTCCTTTTGACCGGCTGGTTTGTAGTCATTCAAAAGAGTGTAGTTACCCGGTTGAGGAAAACTTGCCTCGACTTCAAAACGCCCATTCTGCTTGTAGGTGGGATGAAGATGGCTGAAAAACTGGAGATCGTCACTGACAACAATCAAGTGCATCAGTTTTTCTTGAAAAGTGTCAAACTTAACGATCGCTTTCCCGGATTTGTCTTGAATATCAATCGCTAAAGAAACGGGTTTGTTTGGGGTAATCGTTCCTTGAATCGTCAGCTTCGCCTGCGCTGCCTCAGTTTCAGGCATCGATTCGTGCGCCGATTCGTGCTTCGATCCGTGCCCCATGTGATGTCCCTCATGAGGGTCGGTTCCAGCCGTGTGATGCCCCTTATGGGAGTCATTCCTAGTGTTTGTAGAGGTCGCTTGCATCGTTCCATCCTTCATTTTCATCGTATGAGTGACTGCGCCTGTAGCGATCGCGCTTCCTGCCACTAAACCAACCAAACCCAAAAGCATTGACTTATTTTTCATTATTTTACTCCTCTTGATTTGCCGTTCCGGCTGCTTTTACTTCCAAGACACCTCTAGCCATATTCATTCCACAGGTAAAGGGATATTCGCCTGGGGTTTTTGGTGTGAATTCCACAGGTGTCATCCGATTCAAATCCAAATCTTTAGCAATGTGAAAATCCGGTAAAATGATTTTTTCCAGACAAATACTGGGGTCTTTTCTGAAAAAATTGAGCCGCACAGGTTGCCCTGCTTTCACGATGACTCGATTTGGATCGTAACCGCCATCTACTTGGATAGTCAGTTCCTGAATTCCTTGATTTGCTGTCGCTTGTTGAGCTTGAGTTTTACTCACCAGAAACCACCAAAGTTCTAACCCAATTAAAGCCAACCCGCCTAAAGTAAGACCCAGTTTTAGCTCAAAAGGTTGCTTAATTTGACGAAATTGGTTTGTGGGCATTGGTGCCTCGGCTGAAGCGGCTTTTGCGGGTGTTCCTGAGAAAACCGAGAGCAAAATCCACAAAACCAGAAGATTACTCAACAATTTTTTTTGAGTTACCATATTTCCTCCTTTTCTATGTACTTAGAAATTTACTCGCGGCTGAAAATTCCGCAAGCGCAAAGCGTTACTGACAACAGAAGCCGAACTGAATGCCATCGCTGCACCCGCAATCATTGGGTTCAGTAACCAACCGAAAATCGGGAATAAAATACCAGCAGCGATTGGAATTCCAGCGACGTTGTAAATAAAGGCAAAGAAGAGATTTTGGCGAATATTCTGCATCGTGGCGCGACTTAATTGAATCGCAGTAACAATACCTTGCAAGTCGCCAGAAATGAGAGTGATGTCGCTAGCAGCGATCGCGACATCGGTTCCGGTGCCAATCGCTATCCCCACGTCTGCTTGTGCCAGTGCTGGGGCGTCGTTGATGCCATCGCCCACCATTGCCACTACTTTACCTTCGGCTTGCAGTTCCTGGACTTTAGCGGCTTTTTGGTCGGGACGGACTTCCGCAAACACTCGCGTGATGCCAACTTCTTGCGCGATCGCGTCTGCCGTTTTGCGATTATCCCCTGTTAGCATCACCACTTCTAAACCCATCCGGCGTAGCGATCGCACAACGCCTGCGGAAGAGGGTTTCAGGGCATCGGCAATGCCAATCAATCCCTGCATTTCGCCATCTACCGCAATCCAAACGGCAGTTTTTCCGGCAGATTCCCAAGCAACTTTTTGTCCTTGCAAAGGTAGCGTTTCAATCCCTAATTCATCCATCCAACGCTGAGTACCGATTTGCACCAGTCGGTCGGATACAATCCCTTGAACGCCACTACCCGCGATCGCTTCAAAATTTTTCGCCTCCGGCAATGGAAACTGCACTTCCTGAGATTGGGCATACCTTACAACCGCTTCAGCCAAAGGATGTTCTGAATTGCGTTCAACTGCTGCCGCTAACTTTAATAGCTTTATCTCATTGCTGTGGACAGTTCCTACCATCGTGATGTAGTCGGTAACAGTGGGTTTTCCCTGAGTCAGAGTCCCCGTTTTATCCAACACAATCGTTTGAATTTTATGCGCCACTTCCAGACTGTCAGCACCTTTAATTAAGATGCCATTTTCTGCACCTTTTCCGGTTCCCACCATCACAGAAGTCGGCGTTGCTAAACCCAAAGCACAGGGACAAGCAATAATTAACACTCCCACCATTGTCATCAGGGCCATTGTGAGATTGCCCATCACGTCGAACCAGATAATAAAAGTAGCGATCGCGATCGCAATCACCACTGGCACAAACCACCCGGTTACTTGATCCGCCAATCGCTGAATGGGGGCTTTGGCACCTTGCGCTTGTTGCACTAGTCGGACAATTTGAGCCAAAACGGTATCTCGTCCAACTCTCGTCGCCCGAAACTGAAAACTGCCAGTTTTATTAATCGTCGCCCCAATCACTTCATCCCCCGCCTGTTTCTTCACGGGCAAGCTTTCACCCGTCACCATCGCTTCATCGACACTAGACGTACCTTCTACCACTTCCCCATCCACGGGGATTTGTTCGCCAGGACGCACTAAAACCACATCGCCAACTTGGACAGCTTCAACAGGAACATCGATTTCCTGTCCATTGCGGATCAAACGTGCTGTTTTCGCTTGCAAACCCATCAATTTGCGAATCGCTTCCGACGTTTGTCCCTTGGCGCGAGTTTCTAAAAACCGTCCTAGCAGAATTAAAGTAATTACAACCGCCGCTGTTTCGTAATAGACATCTGTAATTCCCTCCAAGAATCCTGGAAATACAGTCACAAACAGCGAGTAGAAATACGCCGCACCTGTACCCAGCGCAATCAGCGTATTCATATCAGCCGCGTGACGCTTCAAAGCTTTCCACGCACCTGTGAAAAAAGATTGACCGCACCAAAATAAAACTGGCGTTGTCAACACTAGCTGCACCCAAGAATTATGCAACCATGCCGGAATTAAGGGGAGGTGCAACCCAGTCATTGCCGGGATTGACCCCACCACCAGCACAATACTAATCGCTGCGCCGAATACCACTTTCCGCGCCAAATCTTGCCGTTCCTGACGGCGGGTGGCTGCTTCGGTATCATCTTCTTTGCTTCCGAATTCTCGAACTGGCGCGGCTGTATATCCGGCGTCGGTGACAGCCTGCTGAATTTCCTCTAAACTCGTTTGCTGAGGCTCGTACTTAACAGTCGCCTGTTCCATGCCGAAGTTAACGTTACACTCGCTGACGCCTGGAACATTGCGAATCGCTTTTTCTATCGCACCGGCGCAAGCCGCACAACTCATTCCTTGTAACTTCAGAGAATGTGTTTCCATAACTTTCTCTAACTCGATGATTTTAGGTTAATCTCTCTAGTTAACTGGAGAGTCAAGGGGGTAGAGAAAAAATTTTGTGTGCCATATTGGTTCTGAAAAGCGCGATCGCGTATGCAGCGATAATTCCGCTTCTCGCCACCCCAGCACCCCCATCCGTTTAGAAGAAAGCACCTATGTATCGCGACCAGCTAATTGCAGAATTAAAGCTTTGCATAGAGCCATTGTTACCTGGTTATCTAGCAATTTTTGATTTGGCTGATACGAAGCGGCGCAACCTTTACTTAGGTCACGAAGAAGTAGATAAAGATATTTTAGAATTCGATACTTTGTTAAAAGCTCATCTCGGTAAAGCTTTCAAACGAATTGGGGGCGATCGCTGGGTTGCTTTTGTTACTGAAAATCAACTCAACGTTTTCGATCGCTTAATTTTGGCATACCAAAAAGAAGTCCCTATCTCTGCTGGCTGGGAATGTAGAGCGATCGCTCCTAACAGCACTTTAGTTCATATTGAGGAGAAAACCGATGTCTTGATAAGTCGCGCTGTCCGATGTGGCTACTTAAATATCCAAGACATCAATGACGTAGCGGCTAGGGTAAATGATTTATTAGAAAAAATATGGCGTTTACCTGTTAATTCCGCAACTTCACTAGAGCAGGAATTAACATTTAATGAACCAAAATGGAAGTGTATCATTGGCAATTTACCTAGCACTGCGTACTGTCCCTTCTGCAAAGGCACAGAGTTTGAATGGCTAGAAGGTACTGATGACACTGCTTACGAAATTTGTAAGGGTTGTCGCGCCGAAGCGGATTTTGTATACGGCTGAATATCGCACTCTTAAATGGTTTGTGAAGGCGAGATACCCGACTTCTCTCTCGAAGTTTGGGATTTGAAGGGCTGGCTAACTAATCAAAGAAAATCGCCTTATTCGTAGCTATTTGTTGAAATTCGCTTTTCTTCGATAAACTGAAGCCAAAAAGCCGCAGCGATGCCCCAAATTGCATTAAAAAATAATATAAACAGTGGAGTTAAAACTCCCAATTTCAACCCTAGCAGCCCTTGATTCGCTTTCACCGAAAATACAATCAGTAATTGCGCCAGTGTCGGCGCAAGACTATAGACAATTCCTCGCAAGACAATCCCTCGCAACCAAGAGGGGTAACGCAGAAAAGGCAAGACAAAGAGAAATCCCCATAAACCGCCCCAAACGATGCGAGGATACAGCCAATCTGGGGTCAAAGCTGGCGCAATTTTCACCCCCAAGGCAGCAGTGATGCCCAGAACTCCAAACAGCCAAACAGCAAGACTATTTGCCAGTCCTCCCAAAGCGCCAGCGGCGAAGACGAGTGTTAATTTTCTGCTCCACTGCTGCATCCAAATTTCCCCTAACCTTTGCGATAATCTTATCGCTAGGCAACAGGATATCCAGCGTTCGCGATCGCTTCCCTCACTTTGTCTGCTGGCTGTTGTGTTTCCACACTTATGAGCTTGGTTTTGGTATCAGCCTCTACCTTCGCGGTGGGGTCAAGAGTGGCAACTGCCTTAGAAATCGTGTCTACACAGGCAGAACAAGCCATGCTGGGAACTTTCAGTTGTAGTGTCATAGTGTAAATTCAGGATTATTGTTTCAATCGCTATTATGAAATCTCCAGTCAACTGGAGAGTCAAGTGAATGGATGTACAAACTGCTCAATTAATTGTGAATGGCATCGCCGTGGGTTGCATCATTGCGCTAGCGGCGATTGGTCTAACGCTGACTTATGGAATTTTGCGCCTTTCCAACTTTGCTCATGGCGATTTTATGACCTTGGGCGCGTATCTTACCTGGTTAGCGAATATCAGTGGGATAAATATTTGGCTGTCAATGATTCTAGGCGCGGGGGGAACGGTGGCGGCGATGCTACTGAGCGAACAGCTGCTCTGGAAACCAATGCGGGCACGCCGTGCCTCCCCTACCACCCTGATCATCATCTCGATTGGACTTGCCTTGTTTCTCCGCAATGGCATCATTTTCATTTGGGGAGGAGGCAACCAGCGCTACAATTTGCCAATTGCCTCCGCCCTCAACATCTTCGGAGTCAACGTGGCTTATTACCGGATCGTTGTCATGGTTTTAGCCGTCCTCGCAATGTTGGGGCTGCATTTCCTGTTGCAGAACACCAAAATCGGGAAGGCAATGAGAGCAGTTGCGGATGATATCGATCTCGCTCGCGTCTCAGGCATTAACGTTGAGCGCGTGGTGATTTGGACTTGGCTCATTACCGGCGTTTTTACGTCCCTGGGAGGAGCTATGTACGGACTGATTACGGGCATACGCCCCAACATGGGCTGGTTTTTGATTTTGCCGATGTTTGCGTCGGTGATTCTCGGCGGGATTGGCAACCCCTACGGCGCGATCGCAGGTGCGTTAGTAATTGGTATCGCCCAAGAACTCAGCGTCCCCTTCCTGGGGTCTGAATACAAGCAGGGTGTTGCCCTCTTGATCATGGTCTTAATTCTGCTTGTCCGTCCCCAAGGCTTGTTCAAGGGCACCCTATAAAAGGATGAAGGATGAAGGATGAAGGATGAATCAACAGGCTATCCATCCTTCTTCCTTCCGCCTTCATCGTTGTCATTCGCCCTAACCTCAAAACTGTAGATTCAGTTTTCTTAGAGATGGATTACGGGTTGATGATGTGGAAATAAATCGCTGCAACCAGGAAGTTACCAGCTAAGAGGATCAGCGAAACGATAGTGCGGAAAGGATAGGGAGGCTTACTCGTTTGGGTAAGAGAACCTTTTGGTTTCTTGGCTTGTGCAGTCATAAGCATTTGCTCCTAATTTTGGACTTTATCAAGAAATACCAAAGAGCTGTCACAATTAGCACGGCTCGATAGAAATATTTTCATTTACCCCAGTCTTCCTGAAAGCAGCGTAGACCTTGATAGGCGCTTTCCCGATGCACGATAAATAGAAAAATTCTTTTTTCCTCCCGTGGTTTCTTGACTTTAAGCACTCTCTCCCGCGTGGTAGGAACTGCGGACGAGGGGACCGGAACGGACGTGAGCAAAGCCCATTTTCCGCGCGATCGCTCCCAGATGCTCGAATTCTTCTGGCGTCCAGTATTTTTGGACTGGCAGATGTTCTAGTGAAGGGCGCATATACTGACCGAGGGTAATGCGATCGCATCCAGCATCCCGCAAATCGGTCATCGCCTCAATCACTTCGGCTTCCGTTTCCCCATGTCCCAGCATCAAGCCGGATTTCGTGGCAATTGTGGAGTCAAGTTCTTTCACAATCCGGAGAACATCAAGCGATCGCTCATACTGTGCCCCCCGTCGCACCCGTCCTTGCAGACGCTCCACCGTCTCAATATTGTGGTTATAACAAACGGGTGACGCTGCAACCACCGTTGCGACTCGTTGCCGTTGTTTCTCCACCGCATCCTTACCCCCCCAGAAATCTGGCGTCAACACCTCAATCAGCGTTTCCGGGTTCATCTGTCTTATCGCTGCCATCGTCGCCGCAAACCAACTCGCCCCCCCATCCGGCAAATCATCTCTTGCCACCGAAGTCAGCACCACATAGCGCAAAGAAAGCAACTGCACCGCCTGAGCCACCTTTTGCGGTTCTTCCGGATCTAAAGGCATCGGTGCGTGCCCTTTCTCCACTTGACAAAAAGCACAGGCACGGGTGCAAGTTTGCCCCATCAGCAGAAACGTTGCTGTCTTTTGGGTATAACACTCTCCCCGGTTCGGACAGCGCCCCTCTTCGCAAATCGTGTGAATTTGCCGCTGTTTAATAATTCGCTGCACCGTCGAAATGTCGCTTGCTTTCCCGATGGAGCGTCGCAACCAAGGCGGTAGCGCCTCAATTTCTGACCTCCACGCTTGTACATCAGGCTGAATTTGTCGAGCATTCGTTTCGGTAGGCAAATTCATGTTTTTTTCTGGGCTACCAGCTCAATGAGCATCCGTATAATACAGAACTTACGCAGCCAAACTCCTAAACTCAAGGGCTTACAACAATTTTCATCGCAATTTTCTATTAAACGCAGTCCGCTTTAACCCCACCTCAGCCCCTCTCTGTTCGCGGATTTGGGTTTAATATTTCCCCTCTCTGTTCGCGGATTTGGTTCAATATTCTCCCCTCTCCGTGAAGGTTGAGGGGCTGGGGGTGAGGTTCCGATCGAGTGAGAACCACTATCTCGCCTGCTTTCCTGCGCCTTTGTCTATATAGCCAGTACAGGATAGCCAGTACTGGCACAACCCAAAAAAGCCCCTACGTTGTCGGGCAATGCGTGAGTCCTATGATACAAATCTTAAATCATTCGACTCTAACTCTGATTCTGCTTCTGCCTTAGTTTTTTTCCCTTTCAGGTCAGACCGGATTAATCTAGAATTAGGCACGCTGCTAGCTTTTTGGCTTTATGTTTTTGTATGTCAAGACGATCGAAGAGTGAGGATATCAGGCAAGCCATTGTGTTGCTGTATACCACGCACTCATGAGAATCCCCATTACGGCGCTAGCGTTGGTTTACCGTAATCGGGTATAGAAATCATAGTTCTGTAGCGCAGACACACTTGTACTACACATTCCAAATTATCCTGATTGGTATGAACGCGAGGCAGTTTTCTGCTAGCCGCTCATCTTGCTGAAATTAGCGACAAGGCAGCAGTCGGCTCAAATCAACTTTAGTTTTTCTTTAAATTACCCCTAAGGAGTCAGTCGTGGCAGGTCACAAAATTCTGGTGATTGATGACAGTCGAGTGATCAGAAATACAGTACGAGATATGTTACCACCGGGTAACTTTGAAATTTTAGAAGCAAAAGACGGTCTGGAAGGCATGAATCTGATCTACCAGTCACACCCGAACTTGATTATGTTAGATTTTCTCTTGCCCAAAATGAGCGGGTGGGAGGTGTTTCAGCAGATTCAAAGTAAGCCCGAACTTCAGTCAATTCCTCTCGTTTTAATGTCTGGTCGGAAAGAAGAGGTGACAGAGAAAATCTCAGAACCTTTTGAATATTTTGAATTCATACCCAAGCCCTTTGACCAGAAGCAACTGATTGCCGCTATCAAGACAGCGATGGCAAAAGCAAGAAACCGCCCGGTGGTAGTACCATCAGCACCGCAGCCAGCCGTCGCTAAGGATACAGTCCCACCAGATTCAGGGGTTGCGTCAGCAGACATTCAGCAGTTAAATGCCAAGATTGCCAAGATGCAAGCTGAGATTGACGCCTTGAAGAAACAGGTGGCTCCAATGGCAGCGATACCTAGTGAGGTTGATGGCTTGAAAAAACAGCTAGCTCAAATTGTGACATTCATTAAACAAAAGCTGAAGTAATCGCTAGCATTTATAGAATACACCTCAGCATTTAGATCCTGTCCCCATTCAATCTTCCAGCTCATCTGACTCGTAATCGGGGCGTTCTTACGGTTGAGTTCCTTGTTTCATGGAATGTCCTCAGTCACCACTCCTAGGAGTTAGTTATGCCAAGTAACAAGATCCTGGTTATCGATGACAGCAGCACCAGTCGGAGTCTAGTCCGCAAGCTATTGCCCCAGAGTAACTTTGAAGTTCTCGAAGCAAAAGACTCTCAAGAAGGACTGAATTTAATCCGAAAAGAACGCCCCAATTTAATCGTGCTGGATTTCCTGTCATCTCAGCCTAGTAGCTGGGAAGTCTTTCAACAAATTCAAGTCTCTCCGGAACTCCAAAAGATTCCTTTAGTGGTGACATCAGGACGTAAAGAAGAAGTTACACACAAAATTCCAGAACCGTTTGAGTATTTTGAATTTGTTGCCAAGCCGTTGGAGCAGAAGACGCTGATTCAGGCGATGAAATCAGCAATGGCTAAGGCGAAACTGCCTCGTCGGCAAGCCGCCGCGGCTGGTGCCCAAACAGCACCAGCCGCTAAAGGAACCCCAACGGCTCCCGACGTTCAGAAAGCGGGAGCAACTCAAAAAATCCTAATTGTTGATGATGCTAAAGTAATTCGGGCTTCATTGCCAGAAATGTTGCCTCCGGGCAACTTTCAAGTTTTAGAAGCAAAAGATGGGGAAGAGGGACTTAATCTCATCCGTCAAGAGCATCCGAATGTCATTATTTTGGATTGGATTCTGCCTCGCATGAGCGGTTGGGAGGTTTTTGGGCAACTTCAAGCTTCGCCCGAACTCCAGATGATTCCTTTAGTGGTCATCTCTGGGCGGAAAGCGGAAGTGATGGAGAAACTTTCAGAACCGTTTGAGTATTTTGAATTCCTAGAGAAGCCCTTCAATGAGAAGCACTTAAATCAGGCAATCCAGTCGGCGATCGCTAAAGCCAAATTGCCACGCCCACAAGCTGGAACACCTTCTGCTCAGACAACCGCAGTCGTTGCTAACTCTACAGATGCATCTGCTGAAATTAAGGCATTAAATGAAAAAATGGCGGCAATGCAGGCTGAAATTAAGGGATTGAAGGAACAAGTCGCTGAAATTCCGGCACTGAAAAAACAATTGGCTCAGATGATGGCTTTCGTTAAGCAAAAGTTGAGTTAGAAGCCCTATTTAAGTGACTAGAATACCCAGATTATCTACTGGCTGCTAATGACTCATTGCTAATCTCCCTCTTGTGTCATTTTGAGAGAATTCGATGAATTTACCGTATTACAGCCCATGAGAAATCAAGCTTTTACCCCAGTTTGTCAGAAGAGGGATCTAGCAATTCTAGGGTTCTACTTGCTTAATCCAACTCTCTGCGCCCTTCTAAGGCTCGTGCTAGTGTCACCTCATCGGCATACTCTAAATCACCGCCCATTGGTAAACCGAAGGCAATCCGCGTCACCTTGGTAAACGGCTTTAGTAATTGACCGACATACAGGGTTGTTGTCTCACCTTCCACACTGGGACTAATTGCCAAAATCACTTCTTTAATTTTTTGCTGACTGACTCGCCGCACCAGCGGTTGAATATTTAGTTGGTCGGGGCCAATTCCATCCATCGGTGAAATGATGCCTCCCAAGACGTGATACTTGCCGCTATATTCGCGAGTTTTTTCCAGCGCAATCACATCACGGGAATCTTCCACCACACAGAGCGTGGTGTTGTCGCGGTTGGAGTTGCGGCAAATATCGCAGACAGGTTCAGCCGAGAGGTGAAAGCACACCTGACATAAACCCACTTGCTTTTTCGCCTCAACTAAAGCTTGAGCCAGTGTTTCTACTTCTTCGGGCGATCGCTTAATAATATGCAGTGCCAGACGTTGTGCAGTTTTCGGGCCAACTCCTGGCAACCGTTGTAGTTGCTCGATGAGACGAGCTAAGGGACGTGTGTAAACCGTTGTCCTATCTCCAATCTGTATGCTTCCATATTTATCCTAAACCCCCGATAGATTGGATTGATACAATCTGCTTCTATCTGCGGTTCCCAATAAAAAAGCGCCCCCTTGTGGGAGGCGCTTTTGATGTAGAGACGCGATATATCTTGTCTCTAGCGATTAGCCATTGATGCTGGGAGCAACCAGAGCCACTGGGGTAGACTCACCTGCTGCCAAGTCGAGGGGGAAGTTGTGAGCGTTGCGCTCGTGCATCACTTCCATACCCAGGTTGGCGCGGTTGATGACATCTGCCCAAGTGTTGATCACCCGACCTTGGCTGTCAATCACTGACTGGTTGAAGTTGAAACCATTCAGGTTGAAGGCCATCGTGCTGATTCCCAAAGAGGTGAACCAGATGCCGACGACGGGCCATGCACCCAATAAGAAGTGCAAGGAACGGCTGTTGTTGAAGGAAGCATATTGGAAGATTAACCGACCGAAGTAGCCGTGGGCTGCCACGATGTTGTAGGTTTCTTCTTCTTGTCCGAATTTGTAACCGTAGTTCTGAGATTCGGTTTCGGTGGTTTCACG
>NZ_JAMPKE010000045.1:37500-39129 GCF_039961955.1 Trichocoleus sp. DQ-A1 | reverse complement strand
GCCCAAAAGCTGCGCCCTTGGAGCTTTTGAGAGTTTTTCAAAAAAGTTTTTCAAAACAGTTGACAGAAGCGGTTCGTGGTTGCTACATTAATAAAGCGGTCGGGAGAGCAAGCGAAAGTGAAGCGACACCGAAGCGCACCGAACCTAGAAAAAATAATAGTTTGAAAGCCAAGTAAACACAAGTACCTCGTCAAAAAAATCAGGTGAATTGGAGGAGACTTCAATCACCAAGACGAAGTCGGTAGGAAACTTATAGTTTCCAATAGCCAAAAAAACAAACTCACTTAACACAATGGAGAGTTTGATCCTGGCTCAGGATGAACGCTGGCGGTCTGCTTAACACATGCAAGTCGAACGGGAATCTTCGGATTCTAGTGGCGGACGGGTGAGTAACGCGTGAGAATCTGCCTTCAGGACGGGGATAACAGTTGGAAACGACTGCTAAGACCGGATGTGCCGAGAGGTGAAATATTTATAGCCTGAAGATGAGCTCGCGTCCGATTAGCTAGTTGGTAAGGTAAAAGCTTACCAAGGCGACGATCGGTAGCTGGTCTGAGAGGACGATCAGCCACACTGGGACTGAGACACGGCCCAGACTCCTACGGGAGGCAGCAGTGGGGAATTTTCCGCAATGGGCGAAAGCCTGACGGAGCAAGACCGCGTGGGGGAGGAAGGTTCTTGGATTGTAAACCCCTTTTCTCAGGGAAGAACAAAATGACGGTACCTGAGGAATCAGCATCGGCTAACTCCGTGCCAGCAGCCGCGGTAATACGGAGGATGCAAGCGTTATCCGGAATAATTGGGCGTAAAGCGTCCGTAGGTGGCTGTTCAAGTCTGCCGTTAAAGACCGGGGCTTAACCCTGGAAAGGCGGTGGAAACTGAACGGCTAGAGTGCAGTAGGGGTAGAGGGAATTCCCAGTGTAGCGGTGAAATGCGTAGAGATTGGGAAGAACACCGGTGGCGAAAGCGCTCTGCTGGACTGCAACTGACACTGAGGGACGAAAGCTAGGGGAGCGAATGGGATTAGATACCCCAGTAGTCCTAGCCGTAAACGATGGATACTAGGTGTGGCCTGTATCGACCCGGGCCGCGCCGTAGCTAACGCGTTAAGTATCCCGCCTGGGGAGTACGCACGCAAGTGTGAAACTCAAAGGAATTGACGGGGGCCCGCACAAGCGGTGGAGTATGTGGTTTAATTCGATGCAACGCGAAGAACCTTACCAGGACTTGACATGTCCGGAACCTTCTGGAAACAGAAGGGTGCCTTCGGGAACCGGAACACAGGTGGTGCATGGCTGTCGTCAGCTCGTGTCGTGAGATGTTGGGTTAAGTCCCGCAACGAGCGCAACCCTCGTCCTTAGTTGCCATCATTAAGTTGGGCACTTTAGGGAGACTGCCGGTGACAAACCGGAGGAAGGTGGGGATGACGTCAAGTCAGCATGCCCCTTACGTCCTGGGCTACACACGTACTACAATGCTACGGACAAAGGGCAGCAAGTTAGCAATGACAAGCAAATCCCATAAACCGTGGCTCAGTTCAGATCGCAGGCTGCAACTCGCCTGCGTGAAGGCGGAATCGCTAGTAATCGCCGGTCAGCATACGGCGGTGAATCCGTTCCCGGGCCTTGT
>NZ_JAMPKE010000045.1:0-32500 GCF_039961955.1 Trichocoleus sp. DQ-A1 | reverse complement strand
ATAACAAGGCGTTAGAGCCTGATTTACCGGAGATTGCCAGTGTGCCAGTGCATTTACATGATTTATTTCAGGAAGCGCTGGCAGAGGTTAATAAATCAAAATCTAAGGGCAAGAGTAAAAAGAAGATAGGAATAGGCTTTCAAAAGTAGCGATTGGGACTGAAGTGGTTACTGTAGCACTTCTCAGTTGGATGGAATGTATTGGGGTTCTAAGGTTTGGTAGGGGCTTTTTGATTGCCATGCCCCTACAGATGTATCGCAACCCAATCGAGAATTGCTATAACTCCTGTGCTATCGTCAGTGTCAGCAATTGGTAGAATCACTATTTGCAACTTCATCCCAGTCCCTCTTCATGCCAGCCGCAGTTGTCACGCTAAAAAACACTGAAAATCAGGATCGTTTAATCATTCAGAATCCCGCAGCAGGGCTATCCTTGCAGGGACGTATTCGGGTACCAGGGGATAAATCTATCTCCCACCGGGCTTTGATGTTGGGAGCGATCGCCCAAGGAGAAACCACCATTCAGGGACTCCTCTTGGGAGAAGATCCCCGCAGCACTGCTAGCTGTTTTCGGGCGATGGGTGCCAAAATTTCGGAACTGAATACGGAAATGGTGCGAATTCAGGGCATCGGACTCGGCTGCCTACAAGAACCAACCTCAGTCTTGGACGCCGGTAACTCAGGTACTACCTTGCGGCTGATGCTGGGGCTTCTCGCCTCTCATCCGGGACGTTTTTTTGCTGTGACGGGGGATAGCTCGCTGCGATCGCGCCCAATGTCTCGCGTTGTTAAACCGTTACAAGAGATGGGCGCTCAAATTTGGGGACGTCAGAACGACTCTTTAGCGCCTCTAGCAATTCAAGGACAACAACTGCGACCGATTCACTATCACTCTCCGATTGCTTCAGCACAAGTCAAATCTTGTATCCTCCTAGCTGGATTGATGGTGGAAGGACAAACTACCGTTACCGAACCCGCCCTCTCCCGCGACCATAGCGAACGGATGCTCAAAGCTTTCGGGGCAGAACTCAGCATCGATCCAGAAACCAATAGCGTCACCATTACTGGCTCAGCCAAGCTGCAAGGGCAGCCGGTGGTTGTGCCTGGGGATATCAGCTCAGCTGCCTTTTGGCTGGTTGCTGGGGCGATTGTACCGGGTTCGGAGTTGTGCGTGGAAAATGTAGGGGTCAATCCCACCCGCACCGGCATTCTGGAAGCTCTGGAGAGGATGGGCGCTGACATTCAGATGGAAAATCAGCGGATTGTCGCGGGTGAGCCAGTAGCAGATTTGCGGGTACGTTCCAGTGCCCTTAAAGCATGTGAAATTGCTGGCGATCTAATTCCTCGCCTGATAGATGAGATTCCGATTTTGGCTGTAGCGGCAGTGTTTGCCCAAGGAACTACTGTAATTCGAGATGCAGCAGAGTTGCGGGTCAAAGAAAGCGATCGCATTGCCGTTATGGCATCTCAGCTCAACCGCATGAGTGCCAAGGTTACAGAAAGACCCGATGGGTTAGAAATTACGGGGGGCACTCCTCTCATCGGCACTGATGTTGATAGTCATACCGACCATCGAATTGCCATGAGTTTAGCAATTGCTGCCCTTAATGCAGAAGGCACTACCACAATTGGGCGTGCGGAAGCCGCGGCTATTTCTTACCCTGACTTCTTTCAATCCTTAATCGGGATTATCAAGTGATATTTAAGCTCAGATGCTTACAGCATTTGCGTTTTCACCCTAGTTAAAAAAAAAGCAAGGTGGGTAGTATCCACTTTGCTTTTTAAATGAAGAATCACACAGCGATCGCCTTGGCTTTAGGCGATAATTGTTCGCGGTTATGAGGTTCCTCAAAATCAATTAACGGCCCTTTCGGAACAATTCTGGTGGGATTAACTTTTGGGTGGCTTTTATAGTAATGGCGTTTGATATGGTCGAGGTTGCAGGTTTCCTTTACCCCCGGCACCTGGTAGAGGTCTTTCAGGTAATTCCAGAGATTGGGGTAATCCACAATCCGGCGTGAATTGCACTTGAAGTGGACATAGTAAACGGCATCAAAGCGCAAGAGAGTGGTAAACATACACCAATCTGCCTCGGTGAGGCTTTCTCCACACAGATAGCGTTGCTCCGCTAACACTTTTTCCCAACGATCGAGAGCATCGAATAGTTCCGTCACCGCTTCATCGTAGGCGGCTTGGCTAGTCGCAAATCCTGCTCGATAAACGCCATTATTAATCGGTTGGTAAATTGCATCGATCGTCTTATCAACCGCCTCCTGCAATTCTGTTGGATAAAAATTCATCTCAGACTTGGCGAAATCATCGAATTCTGTATCAAACATCCGAATGATCTCGCGGGATTCATTATTCACAATCGTGGTAGTTTCTTTATCCCAAAGAACTGGGACAGTCACCCGCCCATTGTAATTAGAATCCGCTTTAAGATAAACTTCCCACAAATAGCGAGTCTTATTTACCGTATCGGGGATAGAACCTGGTTCTTCTGAGAATTCCCAACTATTTTGCTCAATTTCGGGTGCCACGACTGAGAGACTGATAACATCTTCTAATCCCTTCAATTGGCGCATAATTGCGGTTCGTTGCGCCCAAGGACAAGCCCAGGAAATATAGAGATGATAGCGACCTGGTTCAGCCTTAAAGCCACTAGAACCATCAGCTGTAATTTTGTTGCGGAAGGTTGTTGATGGACGAATAAATTTTCCTTGGGAGTCTTCTTGTTCTCGTTCGCTAACCCACTTTCCATCAATCAAAAGACCTAAACCCATAACGTTCTCCTTTGAGAGTATGAAGGGCAACCCCAGGAAGATTGCCCCACACTTATTGGTTCAGGTTCTCACCTAAAATTCATCGGTCTTAGGTGCAAAATAGGGCGAGTACCTTACTCAGCGCTGAGGATTTTTGGCACTTTGAAAAAGTCACCCTCTTGATCTGGGGCACCTGTGAGAATAGCTTCCCGGTTGGGAAAGGGTTGCAGTTCATCAGGGCGTGTCACATTGCTGACATCAATTGCCCTTGTTGTGGGTTGCACATCACTGACATCAAGTTCGCTTAATTGTTCAAAATACTCCAAAATACTGCCTAGTTGGGTCGTAAATTGGGCTTCTTCTTCGGGGGTCAGTTCTAGGCGAGCCAGATGGGCAACTTTGCGAACTTGTTCGCGGTCAATCATAACAGTGGTAATGGCTTATTGGTAATTGGTCATTTGATAGTAGATAGTAGGTAATTTTTTCTCTTTTGTTGATTACCTATTACCTGTTACCTAAAAGAAGATATCCATCGTAGATCGCCCAGTCGTTTTGAGCCAGTTTTGGGCTTCGATGTAGTTATTCGGAGCCATACTAATCGCTTGTTTCCAATATTCTCCGGCTTTGTCAAACAAAGCTTCAGCAGCTTCGGGATCTCCATCTTCCTTGAGCTTTTCACCCTGGAAGTGGTAAATGACGGCAATATTATTCAACGCTTGAGGCAGGCGAGGATTACAGTCAAGCGCTTGGTGGTAGTATTCCAAAGCCTGCTCGTGGTCACCATTGCTGGCGTATATCAGCCCCATATTGTAGAGGATATAACTGCGGTCGTAAGTGTCTTCCTCTAGGGTTAGGGCTTCCCTGTAATTGTCTAGAGCTTCGGCGTATTCACCATCTGCCTGCGCTGACATACCATCGCGGTAGTAGATGAAGGCTTCTTTTGCTTTCTTGTTGGCAGGCAGGATTTTCAGGATTATATCCGCCATTACCGTGAAGCTCTTGTCAATGAAGTTATCGTTTTTTTGCGTTCTTGGCATATCCGGCTCTGTAATGCTGCGCTAATTAGGAAAGTGTAGAGTGGTCAGTTTATCGCTCAGTGATGCTCTTTAAGCTAATTTAACGCGCTCTGGGAGTCAACTGGATTGAGATTAACAAATGCGATCGCGCATTTGTTGTTCTTTCCTCAATCAACCGAGTTTCTCAGTATTTTTTCGCAGACGTATTATTTTATACAAAATAAATACTAGTTCTTGTGTATATTTAGAGAATGGAAATCTGTGCGCTTATATATACGGAATTAAAGCTTGGCGATCGCTCAGATGTAAGGCTAATGCACCCTTGACTATGGTTGGGGTTAATAATGCAAAGTGCCATCTGGGAGAATTGCACTATTGAGCTGGACGCCGTCGAGAAGCGCATTCTCAAAATCAGCATTTCGCAAATCTGCCCCCCGCAAGTCCGTTCCTCGGAGAATGGCATTGCTCAAGTCAGCACTAATCAGATTAGTTTCCCGCAAATCAGCCTTTGTGAGATCAGCGCCCGGTAACTTCGCCATCGTCAACTCAGAACCGGCAAGGTTAGCGCCTGTGAGATTGGCTTTAATCAGCGCGGCTAAATTCAAATTAACGCCGCTCAAGTTGGCACCGCTAAGGTCGCTATTAATAAAGCTGGCACCGCCTAGATTTGCCCCGCCAAAGTTGGCACCTCTTAAATCGGCAGCACTGAGATTGGCACCGGCGAGATCGGCACGCCTCAAATCAGCCGCCCTTAAGTCCGCATCTCTTAACTCAGCACCTCTCAAGTCACACTGAGGACATTGTTTAGTTTTTAGCAACTGTTGAACGTGTTCCAGATTGGCTGCTTTGAGTGGTGTTGCTAATCCCAGAAGTGAGAATAGAAAAACGGGCAGCCACGTTAGGAAGGCGAAGCGGTGCTTCAGTTCAGTGTGGCAGATGGTAACAGCGAATAAGTTAAGAGCGATCGCGCGAGTTCTGGGTTTCATAATCTGCCTGCTGGAATTTGCCAAAATTTTATACTGGTGATAGTAGCCTCCGTCCTTGAGGAAAGCACATGGCTCCCAATCCCACCCTCATGCAAGCAGTTGAACACCTGGGCTACCGTGTCACGGTTGGCGATGTGGCGACCCAAGCTGGGTTAAATGTCAACATGGCTCAGGCTGGATTACTCGCTCTGGCATCCGACGCCGGTGGACACTTGCAGGTAGCAGAAACCGGCGAGATAGTCTACCTTTTCCCTAAGAATTTCCGGACAGTTCTCCGCAATAAGTTCTTGCGGTTGCGACTGAAGGAATGGTGGGAAAAAATTTGGAAAGTTTTGTTTTACCTGATCCGGATTTCCTTCGGGATTATCCTGATTGCTTCCATTGTCCTAATTTTTGTCGCGATCGCAGTTATTCTAATCGCCGTCAATAGCAGCCGCGACAGCGATGATTCCGGCGGCGGTCATCACGGTGGCGGCGGTATGGTTTTTATGCCCCGCTTCTGGTTTGGCCCTGACATCTGGTGGTTTTTCTATCCAGACTATAGCGATCGCTACGAACGGCGTCGTGTCTCATCCCCCGAAGGCAAGAGACAGATGAACTTCTTAGAAGCCGTCTTCTCCTTCCTGTTTGGCGATGGGAATCCTAATGCCGATTTAGAAGAACGCCGCTGGCAAGAAATTGCCACTGTAATCCGCAATAACCAGGGTGCTGTCACCGCCGAGCAAATCGCACCTTATCTCGATGACATGGGCAAAGGCTGGGGCAAAGAATACGAAGATTATATGCTTCCCGTCCTCACCCGTTTTAACGGGCAACCGGAAGTCAGTCCAGACGGAGAAATCGTCTATCACTTCCCAGAATTACAAACTACAGCCCAAGAGCGGAATTCGCAGCCAGTGGGTGCATATCTCCGAGAGCGTCCTTGGCGCTTTAGCCAAGCCGATAGCGGACAAATTATGCTCTCTGCGGGATTAGGTGCCGTGAATATTATCGGTGCTTTAGTTCTCAATTCTCTGTTACGGGGAGAGATAGGGGTTCAATTAGCGCAATCCGGCGGACTTATCGCCTTCGTGCAGTCAATTTACTGGATTTTGCTGAGTTACGGCATCGCTTTCCTGTCAATTCCCTTAATTCGCTATTTCTGGATTCAGTGGAGAAATCAGCGAGTTGAAGCCCGGAATCAACAACGACAAGAACGAGCCATCTTGTTAAATCAAGCGAATTCCGCTTTGCAGAAGAAAATTGCTTATGCTCAACAATTTGCTGCGAAAACAGTCATCGGTCGCGAGGATTTAGCCTACACGACCGAAACCGAGCTTATAGAACAGGAGATCGAACAAGCCGATAAGATTGATGCAGAATGGCAGCGTCGCCTCAACCAGAGCGGTTCATAAAGATTCCTTGGGGCGTTTAAAAATCAAGAAACCATAACCATAACCCGGATGGGAATTCACGCCGGTTAATTCCCAGCCTTCCTGTCCGAGTTGATTGGATAATTCATGGAGAGGTGGGATGTCTTGTTTATCTCGAAAGTCTTTTTCGTTGACACTTTTGGGTCGGAGATCGCCTGCAAAGTAGTCAAACCGAACAAAGAGGTACTCCCACTTTTTCACAGCAATCCTTCTGGCGTTTAATTAAGTCAGCTGAAAAGCAAGGAGCGATCGCTCCGGGATGAGCGAAGCGATGTCACTTGGTGGCTACCGCTTCGCTCATCGCGACTTTGGGGAGGTAACAGCCCCGCCTCTACTGCACTTTCATGCTAGCGATCGCGGTGCGCTGGTAATAATGCCCCAAAATTTGCTGGTAGTTTGTCCCCTGCTGAGCTAAATTGTAAGCCCCCCACTGGCTTAAACCAAGACCGTGACCGAAACCACGACCGTTGAGCTGAAAACCCGTTCCTGTGGAGCTAACCGTGAACAACGTACTCCTAAGCTTCAGTGCTTGACGCAGCTGACTTCCAGTCATCCGCCGCGTGCTACCACTTCCAACGACTTTCATCGTCATAATCCGTCCGCTAGGAGTGGTGCGTTCCGGTATCAAAGATTTAACATTGCTTACACCCAGAAGCCGACTAAGTTCGTTGCGGGAGAAGCTTTTCTGCCACTGGTAGCCTGGTGTCCCTTGGTCGTAGTCTGGAACGCCGCGCAGGTAAGCCAGGGGTTCCGACCAAACATTTTCCACATTTTCCGTGTGTCCTCCAGAAGCGGAGTGGAAGACAGCAAGAATAATTTGACCGTTGTAGGTTAAAACTTGCCCAGCCGTGGCATTCACAGCCATTTGCGTTGACTCGGCTTCGGTTTCCAGACCTTTGTAAACTTGCCAAGTCTGGGTATCGCCGACATCAAAAACGCTATTGCCAGCAGTTTGACGCTTATACAGGGCGTAGGAACGAGCGGCGACAGCTTGCGCCTTCAAGGCTTCCAGAGGCCAATTAGCACTCATTTCCGAGCCTAAGACGCTGTAAAGATATTGTTCTAAATCAACTTGGTTGACGGCGGTGAGTCCTTTGCCGGTGCGAACCAATCGAGTGCGTCCCCGATACCAGCGATCGCCGATCCAAACATAACCGCCAGCCGTCGGTTCCACTATCAGTTGCGTGCTTTGCTCTCCGCCCAGCGCCACGCCACCGCCTGTAGGACGGGCTTCCATGCCATCCATTGCCGCCATTTGCCCTACTACTCGACCGGCACTATCGCGGATTACGGCTTTGGTGGAACTGCCCACGGTAATCTTGCTGACGCCTTCTTGAATCGCTACGCGCAGTTCCATCGCTTTCGCAGGAGCAACCAGCATGAGCCACAACAAAAAAGTCAGCCACCATTTAGAAGGATGTAGCCGCCCGGAGGACGCCTTCCCGAAGCCTAAGATGAAGCAAGAAGTCTGAAGCATGAAGGATTTCTGTTTGCCTAGGAGCTGTTTAGTTACCATCTATTAAAATCTCCTCACACGATGCCAAATAGAGTGCTAGGGATAGTCATTATTAAATTCCACTTAAATTGAGCATGAGAGCAAGAATCCCGTCCTTGAACTTCTCTTAGGAAGGTGGATTTATTAAGTCCCAATTCAAAAGCGTATGGGTATGGCACAGAAAAAGCCCTTACATGAAGATGAATGAGTGTCAGTTATTTAATCCACGTTCCTTAGTTCAAGACCCTTGAGAGCTGATCCGCTTATAAATTGGCACAACCCACTGACTTTTCTTATCGTGGATATATTTACCATGTTTGCTGCCGGAGTGCTACTCATAAACCTTGTGAACTTTTATCCTGAGTCTTCAGAGGAACTGCGTGTTCCCCAGATGCTGTGTCAGGATAGTTACGGAAGGCAATTCCTAGACTTTGTGACCGTTTTCTTGCCAAAATGCAAATTACTTTTTTAGGGACAAGCTCCGGTGTACCGACGCGATCGCGCAATGTGTCCAGCGTGGCTTTACGGCTACCTCAACGAGGAGAACTCTGGCTGTTTGACTGTGGTGAAGGTACCCAACACCAGCTATTACGGAGTGACCTGAAAATCGGTCAACTGAACCGTATTTTTATCACCCATATGCACGGAGACCATATATTCGGCTTAATGGGTCTTTTGGCAACCTGTGGTTTGGCTGGCAATGTTCAACGCATTGACCTCTACGGTCCCCCCGGTCTCAATGAATACCTGCGTGCTTGCAGACAATACTCTTCAACCCATTTTTCCTACCCGGTTCAGGTTCACATCGTACAGCCTGGAGTGGTGTATGAAGATGAAGAATTTATCGTCACCTGTGCCCCCCTGAAGCATCGCGTCACTGCTTTTGGCTACCGAGTCACTGAAAAAGACCGTCCGGGGCGCTTCGACGTGGAAAAAGCCGCAGCCCTGTCAATTCCTCCGGGTCGGGTCTATGGACAACTCAAACGTGGCGAAACTGTGACGCTGCTAGATGGGCGGCAAATTCATGGGGCAGATCTGTGTGGCCCGACAGAAATCGGTCGCAAAATTGTTTACTGTACCGACACAGTTTATTGTGACGAGGCGGTGGAACTTTCGCAGGATGCGGATGTGTTAATTCACGAAGCGACCTTTGCCCACCAAGACGCCCAGCTAGCTTTTGATCGCTTGCACTCCACTTCAACGATGGCGGCTCAAGTTGCTCATACTGCTGGTGTTAAGCACTTGATCATGACTCATTTCAGTCCCCGCTATGCCCCCGGTAATGCCATTGTGCTGGATGACCTGCTTACGGAAGCGCGTGCCATTTTTCCGAGTACGGAATTGGCTTATGATTTTCTAAATTATGAGGTGCCTCGGCGGCGGGAAGAGGAATTAAAAATTAAAAATTCTCTTTTTTAATTTTTAATTGTGCATTGTTACTGTTTACAGACCGCTGGCGTTCCGCAGCCGGTCGCGTATTTCAACGAGACGGTTTTGACTGCTGATGGGCGATCGCGGTAGCGGAACTTCTGTGTTGGGCCAGCCGCTGAGATCGTTACAAGGACACGCTAAAGGCGGCATTCCTACAGTCCGGACGGGGACGGGCATGGTGCAACGAGAACAGGGTGACACATCCCATGCTGGTGTCAGCAACTGGGCAATTGGTTCTGCGGTGCCCTCTAAGTAGCAGTCCCCCGACTCTGGGGAGAGGATTTGCTGCCAGCAGTTTTCAAATTCTTGCGAGTAGCGATCGCCCCGAATCACGGGTTGCGGCAGCAGCGCTTCTTGACCATTCCGAATCAAAACTTTTTTGCCTAACTGAAACCAATAAGCAAGATACTGTTTGACTTGGTGTTGAGATGCCATAGCAAAGGAGTGAATGGTAATAGGTATAGGGTAATGAACAACTCGCTTTTTCTCAATTAGCAATGAGTCATTCGCAATTGCCAGTTTGCCTTTAAGTCTTTCTATGCTAGCGCCTATGATAATTTTGGTAACGGCGTTCCCAGGTGGCTCAGGTTGAGAACGTGACCGGCAGTAACTAAGTAGACTGGGTTAGCGATTGCGCCCACTCGACGCACCAGCCTTCCCAAGCGATCGCGGAACATCCGACCGAGGGGATAAGCGGGAACAACGCCCCACCCCGTTTCCTCTGCCACTAAGATCGCATCACTGACGCTACTTTGCAAACTTTCCAGCAACTCCTGGCACGTCTTCTCCCACGATTCATCGTCTTGGTCTAAAAAATTCGCCACCCAAGTTCCCAAAGAATCAACAAGAAGACAACTAGAATTCTGAGATGCCCGAATCGTTGCCGCTAGTGTTAGCGGCACTTGCAGCGTTGTCCATTCCCTAGGGCGTCGTTGTTGATGTTGTTCAATTCGAGCCAGCCATTCTAGATCGTTGGGGTCAACGTGAGCCGTTGCCACATAGATAACTGGCTTACCCGAACGCATTGCCAGAGTCTCCGCCCACTCACTTTTCCCGGAACGGGCTGGACCTGTCACTAAGATTAAATGCTTAACAGAAGTCATTCAGATGCGATCGCAAAGAACTTTTTTACCCGTTTCCGGCGAGTTGTGCATTAAAGTTAAATTCAACAGTGGCAGGATTTGTATCTTACCCACCTGTACAGTGTCCGGGTTATTCTAGCGGTCAGGCTTCCCATAAATTTTCGTTTTGTGCATCGAGACCGTTAATCCTACCAGACAAATAAACAAATAAAATAGAAACACAAAGCATAGAAACACAAAGCAAGTAAAAATACCAGGAAAAGCACCAATCCCAACCTTTTAGAGATTCTAGCGGCAGTTAGTTAACAGGTTTGATTTGCAGGAGTGGCGTCAGATAACTATGAAACCAGAATTAAAACGGATTGAGACAACACTGGATCGATTGGCTGATCAAAGTCCTGTCATAGAAAATCCGTCCCCTTGGGAAGATCAGCCCGATCCGAAGGGGTGGGGTTCAGAGGCATCATCAGATGCCAATCGCTCAATTTCAATGACCGTACAGGCTTTCTCTGACCAAAAGCAATCTGGCAAGACACCCGTCCTGCCAAAATTAAAAGCTCCCAGTTTCACCAACCATCGGAACGCTGCAAATCCTGCCTTGGCGATGACCCTGTTGCAAGAAATTGAAGCGATTGTTGGAGGTTGGCAGAAAGAACTTCATCAAACCTTGCGCCAAATTCAAGATATTTATCTAGAAGGGCCGATTGTTGATGGTTGGTTAGAGTCTCATTCCCGCGAACCAGAGGTTGGGGTTGAGGCGCTGCGTCAGGTGGTAGACAAGGGTCATGCCAAGTCCGTACACCAGCTGATGGACTATGTAGAAGAACTCTGCAATCAACCCGATGAAAAGGTAACTTGTGAATCTCCACGGGCTGGATACCGCCTGGTAGGAATGGATGAGAATGGTCAATTCTGGTCGCGTCCCTGTCCACCCGAACAGATTCCGAGTGTGAGTGTCGCGATCGCTCGTTATCAAAAGCTGCGCCTGCTGCTGAATCGCAAAGAGGATCTGGAAACCCGCCTCAGTCAACTAGCGGAAACACTCGTTGTTCTACATAGTCATCTAAGTGAGAATTAAAAATGCAAAATTAAAAATTGAAAATCAGTAATTTCTGCGATTTTTAATTTGTAATTTTGCACTTTTAATTAAGGTGTCCCCAATCCCAAATTTATGACAGAGCCTAAAGTTTCTGCGATTATCTGTACTCACAATCGAGAGCAGTATTTAGGTGCTGCCATTGATAGTTTGCTGAATCAAGATTTTCCGGATTTTGAAGTCGTGGTAGTGGATAATGCCTCCAGCGATCGCACATCCGAAATCGTCAAAGCACGACCAGGGGTAAGATACGTCTACGAAGGCGTTATGGGTCTATCTGTCGCCCGCAACACGGGTGCCAAGGAAGCCAAAAGTGAAATTCTCGCCTATTTAGATGATGATGCCGTTGCTAGCCCGTCTTGGCTGTCGGCACTCTATGATGCTTATCAAAGCAATGAAAAACTAGCGATCGCGGGTGGCAAAGTCACCTTAATCTGGCCCGATGGCATCACGCCTCCTCTGTGGCTTTCCCCTGGACTATCTGGGTGCTTGGGAGCATACGATTTAGGAGATTCCATCGTCTATATCAAACAACCTGGTATGACCCCCAGAGGCTTGAATTACTCGCTCAGACGTACGTTTTTAGAGCAAATTGACGGGTTCGATGTTAATCTGGGTCGAGTCGGAAAAAATTTGTTATCAAATGAAGAATTACACATGACAGAACGGGCACTCAAATTAGGTTGGCAAGTTGCCTATCTGCCTGACGCCTTAGTTGCCCACAATGTCTCTCCCGAACGCCTTGAACAAGCTTGGTTTTTAAGCCGAGGCTGGTGGCAGGGCATCAGTGAATGTTACCGCGAACAAATCGCTGGTAAGGCAGGACCGCGCCAGCTATTGTTAGGAGGCGAACGACTCGTGCGAGGTCTCTACAAATCTGTTAAATATTTTGGCGATGCCGCCCAACGGTTCGATAATCTCGTGTATGCCTACGGTCAGGTGGGTTATTTGAGTGCAGCAATTCAAGGGATGTTATCTGCTCCTTTCAAAGTGCAAAATCCAGAGCCGGAATTAAAAATTGAAAAAGAAAATTCTTAATTTTTAATTCTTAATTGCTAATTTCTAATTGTTCTTTCATCCTTCACGGTCATGACCTCCACACCCTCCAAACTTCCCGTTTCGGTTCTGATTCCCGCTAAAAATGAACAAGCAAATCTGGCGGCTTGCCTGGAGAGTGTAGCCAGGGCGGATGAAGTGTTTGTTGTAGATTCCCAAAGTAGCGATCGCTCGATTGAAATTTCCGAAAGTTACGGCGCAAAAGTTGTCCAATTTCACTTCAACGGTCGCTGGCCTAAAAAGAAAAACTGGGCTTTAGACAATCTACCTTTTAGTAACGAATGGGTGCTAATTGTTGATTGTGATGAGCGCATTACCCCCGAACTCTGGGATGAAATTGCAACTGCCATTCAGAATCCAGAATACGAAGGCTACTACCTGAACCGCAAAGTATTTTTCCTCGGCAAATGGATTCAACATGGCGGTAGGTATCCCGACTGGAACCTGCGTTTGTTTAAGCACAAAACAGGTCGCTACGAAAACTTGGGGACCGAAGAAATTCGCAACACAGGCGACAACGAAGTTCACGAACACGTCATTTTGCAAGGCAAAGCAGGCTATCTGAAAAACGATATGCTGCACATTGACTTTCGGGACGTGTTCCACTGGTTGGAACGACATAACCGCTACTCGAACTGGGAAGCCCGCGTTTATTTAAATATCCTGACTGGCAAAGACGAAAGCGGTACGATTGGCGCTAATTTGTTTGGGGATGCGGTACAGCGCAAGCGGTATCTCAAAAAAACTTGGGTGCGCCTTCCATTCAAACCGTTGATTCGGTTTATTTTGATTTACATTATTCAGCGAGGGTTTTTGGATGGGAAACCTGGATACATCTATGCACGGTTGATGAGTCAATACGAGTATCAAATTGGTGTCAAACTTTATGAATTAATGGAGTTTGGCGGTCAGTTGAACGTAGCGGCTTCCTCCTCCGCGCCTCCCCAGTCCGTACCCCAGCCAGATTCATTAAAAGGAAGCGTGTAGGGTGTTGGAACCAGGCGAACAACCGCCAGCGATCGCGTCGGAATCTCTTGTTGATTTACGCCGTTACGACCAATCCTGGTTTGACAGAGGACGACCGGGTTGGTTTGTCTTGCTGTGGTGGTTGGTGCAAGCGATCGCCTTTCCCTTAACTCCCCATCCCTCTAGCGGTATCCGCTGCTGGCTTTTGCGTCTGTTTGGGGCAAAAATCGGTAGCGGCTTAGTCATCCGACCAACCGCCCGCTTTACTTATCCCTGGAAAATCGAAATTGGAGATTATAGCTGGATTGGGGATGATGTCGTTTTATACAGCCTTGACCGCATTCAGATCGGTCAGCACTGCGTCATTTCCCAAAAAAGCTACCTCTGTACCGGCAGTCATGACATCCAAGACCCAGCTTTCAAGCTAATGACAGCCAGTATCACGATTGGCAACGGCGTCTGGATTGCCACAGATTGCTTTATTGCGCCTGGGGTTGAAATCGGAGCGAACTCTGTGATTGGGGCACGTAGCAGCGTTTTCGGTAACATTCCACCCCAGCAGGTCTGCTGGGGCAGTCCTTGCCGTCCCCACTACCCTAGAGAAATTAAAAATTAGAAATTAAAAGTGGTGGAAAGAATCCCTTTTCTTTAATTTTTAAGTTTGCATTTTTAATTATTCATTCATTCATATTCCGATAAGTAGCAACGGCTGATGGAGAGATTCGGTTTAAGTAGCGGAAAATCCAATACTTAAATATCGTGTCCAAAATGACGGGAAAGGTAGCAATAAATAGAAAGTTAAAATCTCTGTTTTCTGGTAAGCCTAAATGCCTTGCCGTTCCTTCCAGAATCACTTCCCAGCCGTGAGGAGAGTGAAATCCCACAAAGATGTCAGTGAACAAGATAATAATAAAAGCTTTAGCACTGTCACTGAGACCATAAACTACGTCATCGATAAAAGCTTTAAAGATTGCAATTTCTCTTTGGCTATTAAGAAGTAATAAGTAAAGAGATCCCGCTGCAATTAGATCGGCAAAAACATTTTTGATAGCGTTGGCACTTCGGTGACTATATTCATCCCCAATTTTTAATGCTTTCTCTTTAACTTCTTCTTCCATTTCCTCCTTAGATAATGGAGGAGTTACACCGATTAAGCTTTTAAATTTTAGTAATTCTTCAAATCTTTGCAATTCATGAAAAGCTTCTTCTTCCAGATCCACATTCAGGAATATTTCAGTTCTGTTTGGCTCCCGGAAGCGCTCTACAAGAGGTCCGACAAAGAAAGTTTTACTTACTTGTTGAGTTAATAAAGGAACTAAAATTAAAACTAAAATAAACCGGATAGAAATGATAGTTTTCGTTTGGGAAGTGCGAAAACTTTGAACAACTTCTTCTTCAGAGTTGGGATCAAAATTTCTTTTAAGTCGATCCAAGGTACTCAAGATTGAGCGAGGCACAAAACTGGTTGTATCAGTCATTGTTTCAGCCTCTTCAGCCACTCGTTGGTCTGTAGGAAACAAAGGTGGCTGATTGACTAGATTTTTGGCTTCATTCCGGTCAACATTTCTCAAGTTCGCTTCTACAGATTTAGATTGCGCTACGGGTACTAAGGCCGATGAAGAACGAGGCTTTTCGGGCTTGTATTTAGATAAAACATCATCAATAAATTTAAGCTTTTCTAAAGTTATGGCTTGTTTGTCTTGAAGTTCAAAATCTTCCCTTCTAAAATTCGCCGCTCCGACCGTTTTTGTTTTTCTCGTTAAATCTTGATTAGAACGAGTCACTATTGAAGCGCTGGCCTGAAACTCTGCCAGCCCAAATTTAGCAGTTTTTAAGTAATTTCTAAGTTTTGTTTCAAAATAAGACATGGCATTTTCACGGTATTTTTGGCAATCTGGGGAGATTTTTTTACCGTCAAAATGTTCATCTTCCAAAGCCTTAATCATTAAGGCTGCTTTATATGCCCGATCCAAGGCTCTCTCTGGGGTGTCTGAAAACCACTGGTTGGCAGTTCCTAAGTAAGATTGGAGCTGTGACAAGAAAGATAGTTTCATAATAGAAACCGAACGATTACACAAGTATCACTCAGCGTTTAGCAATGTTAACGCAATCGCAGACCATCTGGATCGTCGGGCCGACTCGCAGTGGAAAGACAACTCGCCTTGTAAACCTGTTTTGCCAGTGGGTTGAACGGGGATCTCAACCGCGAGGTTGGCGTCGGAAGGCGGGAAGGCGGGAGCAGGCACCGACAATTTTAGTCTTTGCGGCTAATGATGATAATCGGAGCGAATTAGCTGACCGCTTGGCTACAGCAACACAGGGGCGGTATCCGATTCAATCTAAAACGCCTTTGGGTTTCTTTCAGGACGAGGCGATCTTATTTTGGCCTTTATTGATTCAGCGGTTGAATCTTAGGGCACAATTTCCAGTTAGACTGCGCCCAGAAACTGAGCAGGAGTTAGCCACCCGGTTGTGGCGTCCGGAGTTGGATAATGGTAGCCTTCAGTTTTTGGGGGTGAGCGAGTCTCGTTCGGTGCGTCGCGTTCTGGACTTGTTGCAGCTGTGCGCGATCGCAGGACGACCTATTGAGGAAATTCCCAGTCTTCTCGAACAAGGTTTCGCAGATCAACAAGGGTTTGCCAGGGACGACAATCCGGTGGTGGAGCGCCCGGACTGGGAGAAAATCGGAAAATTGCTGATTGATTGGCGGCAATGGTGTTTAGACCGGGGATTGCTGACCTATGGGATTATTTGCGAACTTTATTGGCGTTATCTACTGCCAGACGAAGCTTATCAGCAGCACTTGATTCGCCGGTATCAGGGAGTACTGGCGGATAATGTGGATGATTATCCAGCGATCGCCTGCGATCTATTCAACTTCCTTTTAGATAAAGGAGCAGCCGGAGCCTTTACCTATAATCCGGATGGGGCAGTGCGACTCGGTTTGAACGCCGATCCAAATTATCTAGCCAGTCTGGAGTGGCGCTGTCAGGTAGAAACTTTGAGCCAGGAACCGAGCAGTGTGGCGGCACTTTACGGAAAGCCGGTGGTGGAAGCGGTGAGCGACCCCATGTTTCTGTTGACCTTACCAGATTCGGTACAGTTGATTCAAACCACATCCCGCGCTCAGTTGTTGCGAGAAACCGCTTTGGCGATCGCAACGGCGATACACAACGGACAGGTGCAGCCTCAGGAAGTGGCAGTGATTGCCCCTGGTTTGGATGCGATCGCTCGCTATACCTTAATCGAAATCCTCAGCAGCCAGGATATCCCCGTCCAAACTTTGAGCGAACAGCGTCCCCTGAATGCTTCCCCGACGATCCGGGCGCTGCTGACGCTGCTGGCGCTCGTTTATCCAGGCTTGGGGCGGCTGGTAGACCGGGATGCCGTGGCGGAAATGCTGGTGGTACTGAGTCAGGAGTCCGGATTCAGGAGTCCGGAGTCAGGAGGTAGCACCCATTCATCCCCGATCGTTCATCCTTCATCCTTCAAGATTGACCCAGTCAGGGCGGGTTTGTTAGCCGATTACTGCTATTCCCCCGATCCAGAGCAACCCCGGTTGCTGCCGGTGACGTATTTCCCCCGCTGGGATCGGCTAGGACACTCAGCCTGTGCTGCTTATGAAGAGATTTTGCAGTGGCTAGAAGTGCAACGAGGTCAACTGGAACAGCGTCTCATTCCCAACTGCGTCGCCTTGCTTGACCGGGCAATTCAGCAGTTTTTGTGGAAAGGCAGCAATCTCCCCTACGACCAGCTAGCCGCCTTACGCGAACTGATGGAAACCGCCCAACACTACTGGGAAGTTGATGGACGGTTGCGGCAGAGCGATCGCATTGAAACCCCAGATCACACCACGATCGATCGGTTTATCTGCTTGTTGCGGCGCGGTACTGTCACCGCGAACCCTTATCCCGTGCGCCCCCTCGGTCTTGACCGTCACGCCGTGACTTTGGCAACCATCTTCCAATATCGGGCGGCTCGTCGGTTCCACCGATGGCAATTTTGGCTGGATGCCGGTTCGCACCTCTGGTCAAAAGGCGGTGCTGCCACTCTCTACGGTGCCCCTTTGTTTCTCAAGGATTGGTCGGGAGAGGCGCTAACCGAAGAAGATACCCAAGAAGCAGATGAGCAAAGACTGCGGCGGATTTTGCTGGATTTACTGGGGCGAGTGGGGGAGCGAATTTATCTGTGCCATAGCGATTTGGCGACCAATGGACAGGAGCAAACTGGCCCGTTATTGTCCTTAGTCAATGCTTCAATTCCTTTGAACCCTGATTATGCACTCAGCTAACCACGCGATCTTGGCGAGGTTTTTAGAGGGCATGGAGAAAAAGGGTGAGTATCCAGATATATGCCCAAGCCATCGGTATCCCGATAAATAATCCCGCGATCGCCCAGCCTCTTTGATGGGCTTTGAATTGTTCAATACTCCGCCATTTTTTACTTTTCCAAGCCCATTCATTGCCCTTAGAACCGAGGGCGAACCCCATCAACCAACCGATACTCGGTATCCAGGCTAAAAGTCCAATCCAAACATGATTGCTCAAAGGCCATAGATAAGGCATCAGAAATGCGCCCCAATTCCAACCTTTGATTTCATCAGGTACTGGTACTGTCTCATCCAATAAACCGCCTTGCCCAGAATTATTGACCAGGGTTGGTTGCTTTGAAGGTTGGATACCCGTTGAAGTTTTAATCCTTGTTCCTTCTTTAAGCGCTTTCAGGGCAGATTTTGCACTCGCGAACCGTTCCTCTGGAGCTGGTTCTGTTAACTTTTGAATCCAGCTAATGAATGGGGGACTGATGCTCACCTGTTCAGAAAATTGAATCCGCAAGTTCCGAGAAGGCAAATCTGCCGGTGCCGTACCTGTCAACAAATGAATTAAAGTGGCTCCCAGGGAATACAAGTCTGAAGCTGGAACAGACCTTCCGCCAAATTGTTCCATCGGCGCATAGCCGTAAGTTCCGACGACAGTAAAGGTAGCTCCCTCTTTCGCGGCTTTATCTTGCACCGCTCCAAAATCAACCAAATATACCTTGTCGTCATCACCCCAAATTAAATTGCTCGGTTTGATGTCTCGGTGTAGGACTGGGGGACTCAGCTCGTGTAGATAAATCAGAATATTCAGAATTTCCGAGGCAATCTTACGGACTTCCTTTTCAGTGAACTTTTTCCCTTGTAAGAGTAATTCCTTCAGAGAGGTACCGGGGATGTGTTCTTGGACTAACCCGAACCAGAGCGATCGCTCATCGATACAAAAATCATCCCCATATTTAGGAATTCGGGGATGATTCAACTGCTTAAGGATTTGTGCTTCTCGCTCAAACAGTTTGAGATCGTCCCACTGTACCTCGCCGCCAAATGCGAGGAGTTTGACAACGACTAAATTTTTTTCTTCAGTTTCAATATCCGTCGCTAACCAAGTTTGTCGTCCCGCATTTTGTCCCAATCTTTGTTTGAGTTGATAACGCCCCTGTAATATCTGTTCGGCTTGCAGCATTATTCGTTATTTTCCGTAGAAAGCTGAGATGAGGGATTTAGAAACTTAGTATTTGCCTTCACGTATACTGATAATTCGGTTTTTCATCTTGTCACAGCGCCCTTATCTACCTTCCTATCTGCTCTTTTGGTATCTCTAGTGTGCCCGCAGGACAGGCTGGTTTGCCATTGTTATAAATTGGCTCTGGTAGTTTGGTAGCACCAACAGCATTAGATTCACACAAAATTGCTATTGTTTTCATCTTGCCCTTAACAGCATCTGAGGATTTTGCAGGTACTATAAACACACCTCCAACATAGCTTTTGTTATTACGATGGGGTATTGCGTAGTTAAATGCAGCTTTACTCGCCAGCACACGAGTTGCATATTCGTAGTTTCCTTTCTGAGTTTTCATGCCAATTCCTAGTTTTTCAACCGAATTAGAAAATTCATTGTTTTCTATGAAATAAGCTTTCTGACCACGATTCATCGCCCCAACAGATTGTCTTGCTTCGGATTTTTCAATGATTGCCCGTTTGGTAAAAAAACTTGGCAGAGCAATAGCCGCGATGAGAGCCATAAAAGTAAATAATGGCAGCGCAGTTGAAAGTGCTAAACGACCATAACGAACCGAATTGCCATTTGCCTGAGCCTCTGTTTCGCTATCGGAGCTTTTAAAACTTTCCACTTGTTGCAAAGCTTCAAGTGCCTCGCGTGCCGTGCTGAATCGTTTTTCTGGAGCTGGCTCTATAAGCTTCTCAATCCAACTGCTGAAATTGGGATTGAGGCTGACTTTATCGCTAAATTGAATCCGCATCTGATGCTGCGGTAACTCAGAAGGCGGCGTTCCAGTTAACAAGTGAATTAGGGTGGCTCCTAGCGCATAAAGGTCTGATGCTGGAACTGCACGTCCCCACAACTGTTCTGGCGGCGCATAGCCACTGGTTCCTACCACAGTAAAGGTAACACCCTCTGCCTTAGCGCGGTCTTGAACCGCACCAAAATCAACTAAATAAAACTGCCGATCTTCCCCCAAAATTATGTTGCTAGGTTTAATGTCTCGATGTAATACAGGCGGACTTAATTCGTGCAGATAAATTAGAATTTCTAGGATGTCCGTGGCAACATAGCGTACCTGCTCTGGTGTAAATTTTTTGCCTTTATCTAATAGCTGACGCAGGGAACTGCCGGGAATGTAATCCTGCACTAATCCAAACCAAGGTAAGCCGCCACCCGCCTGTTCGTCGAGAGAAAAATAATCTCGATAGGTTGGAATTCTGGGATGGTTTAAGTTTTTCAAAACTTGAGCTTCCCGTTCAAAAAGCTTGAGTTCCTCCCACTGCATTTGAGGACTGAAAGCTAGCAATTTAACAATTACCGATTCGCTGGGTTCGGCTTCTAAATCTTCTGCCAGCCAGGTTTTACGCCCTGCATTTTGTCCCAGTTGTTGTGTGAGGTGATAATGCCCCTGTAATATCTTTTCTGCTTGCAGCATGATGATTTTACTTAATTAGTTGCTAATTGAAGGATTGAAGGATTACGAATAGCTAGTTTGGGATGGCTCTTGGTCATTCGCTCCTATCTCAGCCAGTCTTGGATCTGTCGAGCTATCCAGTTACGTTCAGGTTCAGTCAGGTTCTGAGCGAAACAGTATTTCAGCAAGCCAGTTTCGAGAGTGACTCCTTCTAAAGGAATTGCTTCAACATTTTTGATGCTAGAAACTTTCCCCCGATGGCTAAGATATTTCAACCCAAACAATTCCCTTTTAATTACAAAGTTATCTTGATAGAATTCGATGCAATAATCTCCCCAATAGTTGAGTATGGGCCATTTCAAATCGGCGGGAATTTTCCACAATTCATTATGTAGGCTCATCCATAGCCGACCCAAAATAAGTGTTAATAGAATGGAGAAAATGAACAAAAACATCGTAGGAAGCGATGACAACAGGGAGAGGAGCATATAAAATATTGAGAAAGCCAGCGATAACAGCACCAAACCCAGCAAAAATAGAGAGATGACAGAGGTCGCTACTAGCATCAATTTCCCTGTAAAGGTGAGAATGTCTGTAAGTAGCAATATTCCCCGCCCAGGAATTTTGATTTTTAACTGGGTAGAAGACTTCCAAAGCTGAACGCGACTGCCAACAGGCTGACGGATTTGTTGCAGGAGAGCGTTGAGAGAACGATTGGCTTTAAGGTCTTCCAGTGCTTGACGGGCAGTGCGATATCGTTGCTCTAAATCGGGTTCTGCGATCGCTTCAATCCACCGTACAAAATTGGAGTTAAGGCTAACCTTGTCGCTAAAGTGAATCCGTAGATTCTTTTGAGGCAAATCTGCCGGGGCGATGCCGGTTAACAAATGGATCAAAGTTGCCCCCAGCGCATACAAGTCGGATGCCGGAACTGCCTTTCCCCAAAATTGCTCTAGCGGCGCATAGCCAGTCGTTCCCACCACAGTGAAGGTGACTCCCTCCGCCACGGCTGAATCTTGAACTGCGCCGAAATCCACCAGATAAATTTGTTCATCTTCTCCCCAAATCAAGTTGCTAGGCTTGATGTCGCGGTGCAGCAACGGCGGGCTTAACTCGTGCAGATAGATAAGAATATTCAGCACCTCGGTGGCAATCTGCCGCACCTGGGCTTCGGTAAAGCGTTTGCCCTGTTTCAATAATTCTTGCAGGGAGGCACCGGGAATGTATTCTTGCACCAATCCAAACCAGCACAAACCAGCGCCAATCTGCTTATCGAGAGAAAAATAATCTCGATATTGGGGAATTTTGGGGTAATCGAGATTTTTCAGAACTTGCGCTTCGCGCTCAAATAGCTTGAATTCGTCCCACTGCATCTGGGGACTGAAGGCTAGCAGTTTGACGATGACTTGTTGTGGCGGTGATGCCTCAATGTCAGTTGCTAGCCAGGTTTGACGCCCAGCATTTTGTCCTAATTTCGCTTGAAGTTGATAACGCCCTTGCAATACCTGCTGTGCTTGCAGCATCTCGCCCTTGGTTCCTTAGCGCCGTATGTACTCCAATTTAGCTAGCGATCGCTCTAAGCGCTACCGTTTCGCTACCACCCCGTCAGGTGTCCACTCTATTTCACTTAATACTGAATACAAGCGATCGCGCTCTCTTTCCCAACAAACGCGATCGCTCTCTTTGAGAAGGACAGCGAAGCAATATACCCCAAAAAGCGTAGAGACGCGATTAATCGCGTCTCTACAAGAATTTTATTTGTTTACTCTTAGAACTTAGGCATCATTCAACGCCGCAATACCAGGAAGTTCCTTCCCTTCCAGCAACTCCAGACTAGCGCCACCGCCAGTCGAGATGTGGCTCATTTGTTCGCCCAAGTTCAACTGTTCCACGGCTGCCACCGAGTCGCCACCGCCGATAATGGTAGTCGTCCCGCTCTTAGTGAGATCGGCAAGAGTCCGCGCGATCGCTTCCGTTCCCTTGGCAAATTGCGGAAACTCGAATACTCCCATCGGACCATTCCAGATTACCGTCTTGCAATCAGCAAGCGATTCCTGGAAGAATTTCACCGAGTCAGGACCAATATCCAAACCCATCCAACCATCGGGAATGGCGTCAATGCTAACCGTTTGAGCATTGGCATCAGCAGCAAAATTATCTGCAAGGATGACATCTGTCGGCAATAGCAGTTGAACACCACGCTCTTTCGCCTTCGCTTCCAAAGACTTCGCCAGTTCTAACTTATCTTCTTCCACCAGCGACTTCCCGACACTTAGCCCACGAGCCTTGTAGAAGGTAAAAATCATGCCGCCGCCCAGGATCAGCTTATCGCACTTATCCAGCAGCGTTTCGATGACGCCAATCTTGCTAGAAACCTTGGAACCCCCGATAATTGCTGCCAAAGGACGCTGAGGACTTTCAATCGCGCTTTGCAGATACTGGAGTTCCTTTTCAATCAAGTACCCCGCCACCGATGGGCTGAGATACTTGGTTACACCTTCTGTAGAAGCATGAGCGCGGTGAGCTGTTCCAAACGCATCATTCACATATAAATCGGCAACTGAAGCCAGTTTTTTAGCGAATTCTGGGTCATTCTTCTCTTCTTCCGGGTAGAAGCGGACATTTTCCAGCAGCAGCACGTCGCCATCTTGCATCGCCCCCACCTTGGCAGCGACATCATCACCGATACAGTCGTCAGTCTTGACAACTTCTTTACCCAGCAATTCAGACAGGCGCTTTGCCACCGGCGTCAGGCGGTATTTATCATCGACACCTTTGGGACGCCCAAAGTGACTAGACAGAATTACCTTAGCGCCTTTGGAAGTTAAATCCTGAATTGTCGGCAGAGCTGCCCGAATGCGAGTATCGTCAGTAATGTTGCCATTGTCCAGCGGTACATTAAAATCCGCCCGTACCAGTACCCTTTTGCCGGATAAATCGGATGCCGATAAATTTGCTACAGTTTTCTTGGACACAGCGTAAACCTCCTAATTGCGTCTTTTTATACTCTTCACTAGCAACCGCGTGTCACTGGTCGTTTGCCCTTTTCCCTCAAAAGCTAGATAGACCAAACCAAATGCAGGGGTAAGGTTATTTCTAGCTCTCTAGCCGTCCACATTTTACAAGAGTTGGGGTTTCTACAGGAGCGTGCCATGTTCAAGACTGTTCTGTTTCCTGTCGATCAAAGTCGAGAAGCGCGCGAAGCGGCTGATGTCGTTGTGAATGTTGTGCAAAAGTATGGTAGTAAATTAATTTTGCTTTCGGTGGTAGAAGAACCCAGCCAAGAGCCAGAGGTGTCGCCGCTCAATTCAGATGCTGCAATGACATCGCCAGAAGCAGTCGCCGAACTGCTCAAAACAGCTCAAAATCTATTTGCCGATCAAGGCATCCAGTCTCAAACGATTGAGCGTCAAGGCAAACCAGCTTTTACCATCTGCGATGTTGCTGACGAAATTGACGCCGATTTAATTGTGATGGGCTGTCGAGGGCTGGGTTTGACTGAAGAAGGCATGACTGACAGCGTCACGAACCGGGTAATTAATTTATCTCCTTGTCCGGTATTGATTGTTCCTTAGTCAAAGTTTAGATTTTGGATTTTAGATTTTAGATTGAATCTAAAATCTAAAATCTAAAATCTAAAATCTAAAATCTTATGACGACTCCTTCAATTCAGTGGTATCCCGGACACATTGCCAAGGCTGAGAAAGCGCTTAAAGAACAGCTCAAGCGTGTGGATGTGGTGTTAGAAGTGCGAGACGCCCGAATTCCCATCTCTACGCACCATCCCCGCGTGCCAGAGTGGATAGGCGGCAAGGCAAAGGTATTGGTACTTAACCGCACGGATATGATTTCTCCCGCAGTCCGGCAACTGTGGACTGAGTGGTTTAAAGAGCGGGGGGAAACGCCATACTTCACAGATGCCCAGCATGGGAAGGGTGTGGCAGCAGTGGCACAGGCGGCGCAGGCAGCGGGTGTAGAGATGAATCAACGAAGAAGCGATCGCGGGATGCTTCCTCGTCCAGTCCGTGCCGTTGCGATTGGGTTTCCTAATGTGGGCAAATCGGCGCTAATTAATCGTTTATTAGGAAAGCGGGTGGTAGAAAGCGCCCGTCGTGCGGGTGTAACGCGCCAGCTGCGCTGGATACGCATTTCCGATGAGATTGAACTTTTAGATGCCCCTGGCGTTTTGCCTTCCAAATTAGAAAATCAGCCTGCTGCCTTCAAGTTGGCGATTTGTGATGATATTGGTGAGGCGTCTTACGACAATCAACGAGTGGCATCTGCGTTAGTCGATTTGCTCAAAACGCTCAACGCCCCCGATGCCGATTTATTTCTATTGAAGTCTTTACAGTCTCGCTACGGAGTAGATCCCACTTCGTTCGCAGGCGACGAATATCTACAAGCTGTGGCAGATGAACGTCATAAAGGCGATGTAGAGCGCACAGCACGACAGCTATTAAATGATTTTCGCACGGGTTTATTAGGTGCGATTCCCCTAGAATTGCCGCCAGTCTGAATAGCAAAAGCTCCGGACAATTAAATGTCTTGGAGTAAGAACTATTCCTATTTAGAAGGACAGGTATTTTTTGTCCGACCCTTCCAAATCCAACCGGAGACTGGAGAATTAATTTCTATCCAGCCACCTTCTTCTTTTCCAGTGACAGAGACTTCGGTTCCTGCTTTCACAACATCCCCTGTTTTCTTTCGTCCATCCACAGAGCGGACATTGGATGAACTAAGAACAACAACACAAGTGTTTTTTACTTCATCTTTAGCTGGCACAGTAATTTGATTTTTAACAGTTTCAGGCGAGGATGGTATTTGACGACTTGCAAAAATCACCCCGATTGCAATGACAAAGGTAGCCGTACCTGCCCCAATTAGCAGTGGCAAATTCTTGGGGGATTTAAATACAGAATTCAGGCTAGACGGCGAACTAATCGGCGCTTGGGCTGGATTTCCAGGCGCAATTGTCACCGTGTTCTGCGTGGGGGGAGCGGTTGGTGGCGTTGCTTCATCAACGGCGCTAGCCGGAGAATCCACCGGCTTTTCGGATGAATTGCCTGTAGCAATGGTTACGGTATTCTCTGTAGGCGGCGCGATCGCTGGGGTGGAAATAGGAGCAGGGGCGTTATTGGGCGAGACGTGGGGATTGGTGCGTTCTTGGAGCGAGCGCAGTGCCTTATTTGCCGACACAGAACCGTCTTTCCAGTAACCGCGCACCTTCTGTCCCAAGACGGCTGCGATCGCTGCCGGGGAATTTGGATTGGTGAGCGAGGCGAGCGATCGCAATGCCTCGGTTGCTGACTGATAGCGGAATTTGAAGTAGTGGCGTACCATTTGACTCAGGACAGCGGCTAACCCATCGCTAACTTGAGCCAAGTGCCGCCAGAGAATCTCCCCGCTGTCGGGATCTTCTGCTAATTGCCTGGGATTCAGCCCGGTCAAGGCTTGGATACCAATCATGCCCAGTGCGTAAAGATCGCTGCTAGGGCGGGGTCTGCCTTGTCCCTGTTCGCTAGGCATATAGCCTGGGGTACCAATCGCAACCGTCTCATTCATCCCTTCTTGAGCGATGACGGATTGCATCTGCACCTGTTTGACGGCACCAAAATCTACCAAAACTAACTTCTTATCGGAAGAACGGCGAATTAAATTATCCGGTTTGAGATCCCGATGAATCACCCCGTTCTCGTGTACAAATTCCAGAATAGATAATACTTCAGACAGCAGTTGAATCACCTGACTTTCGCTCCACTGCTGTCCTGGTGGCAGTTCTACACTTAGAGGCTGTCCGTCGATAAATTCCTGCACTAAGTAAAACTCTTCCTGCTCCTCAAAGTAAGCTAACAGCCGGGGAATTTGGTCGTGGTTCCCCAACTTTTCCAGAGTTTCGGCTTCGCTATTAAACAGGCGTCTCGCTGTTTGTAAAAATTCGGGATTGCTAGTCGCGGGTTTGAGGTGTTTAACAACGCAGGTAGGGTTCCCAGGTCGGCGAGTGTCTTGGGCAATGTAAGTATGACCAAATCCACCTTGGCCTAGCGCCTGGATCACCTGGTAGCGCTGGTCTAGTAATATGCCTATCATGGTGTCGCTGCCCTGAGCTGAGGTAAACCGTTTAACATAATTGAGTTTTTCCAAAAAGGAAGCAGTGTTTTCCGGATGTTTCATCAGATATGCACGGATTGCATATCTGATGAAAGAGCTACCCCCTTTCAGGGAATCGCTCTCTCCCGCCGCACTCTTGATTGACTGCGTATGAAAACCGCACTTTCGCGTCTTCTCTGGTGCCCAGTTGTCAAGGCTTCGACGGTCTCGCTAAAACCTCGACCTGACATCGGGAACCAGCGAATACTATGATACTGTTGTTCAAGGAATGAGGGGTATGACCCCCCATTTATATAAGGTAAGGCTGAAGGGCGCAGAGGCATTAACGCTAAAACTCAAACGATTTGCCGATTAAGCTGCCCTAAGCGTGTAGCTTGGGCAGGGTTGCATAAATGCCTTTGAGAATGCCATAACCTTGAGGGGAAGTGAGGGAAACCAATCAAAAGCCCCTTACTTTGCTGAGTTTTTGCACGCCTCGTTCGCTTCGCTTCAAAAAGGGATAGGAGTCATGGCTGAACTCAATCTGCGTCTACGAGAGGGAGATACAGAAAGAACGATTACGGTGAATCGGGATGAATTTACGATCGGTCGTTTGCCAGAATGCAACTTGCATTTGCCTTTCGAGGGAATTTCCCGGTGTCATGCCCGCTTTTTGAAAACGCCTTCTGGGGCGTGGACAATTGAGGATATGGGCAGCAAAAACGGAACGCGATTGAATGAACGCCCTGTCATCTCGCCTCAACAGGTAAATCACGGCGATATTCTTTGGCTGGGAGATATTAGCCTGAATATTCTTTTGAGCCATCCTGCTCAACCCCATCTAACACAGCTGGTGGAACCCGTGGCTCAAGGAACCACCATCTTTCGCAATGTTCAAGAGCTGCAACAGCAGTGGATACAAGCGGAAGGGACGCTAGACGTAGTTAGCAATAAGGAAAAAGCGATCGCTCGGCTCAAAGATTTAGTGAATATCGCCAAGAATTTGAGCGCAGCTGAATCGATCGAAGCAATTTTCTACCAGGTGCAGGAAGTCGTTTTCCGCGAACTTCAAAGCATTGAGCGCTTGGCATTGTTAATTGATGTAGAGGGTTCCGGCAAACTGGAATTGCTGAATGCCGCCGCTAGAGATATTTTGGAACAACAGAATCTAACGGCAAATGGCAGTTGGATTAGCCGCACCATTTGTCAAAAGGTATTTGCCGAGAAAGTCGCAATTCAAACCGCTGATGCCCAGATGGATAAAAGGTTTGAGGGGCAACAGAGCATTTTAGTCAAAGGGATCAAGAGCGCGATCGCCGTCCCGCTTTGGGATGAAAATAAAGTAGTCGGTGTTCTTTATGCCGATGCTCATCTTTCCTCTAGCCATTGGACGAAAGGAGGCGAGGAAGACCTCAGCTTTTTTTCGGCTTTAGCAAATCTGGTCGCATCCGCAGTCCAACGTTGGCTGTTAACACGGAAACTGAGAAACGAAGAAACCATTCGGACTCGACTAGAGCGCTATCACTCCCCTGCCGTTGTACAGCACATTATGACCTTAGGGGCCTTAGACAACGGTCGTCTCACGCCTGCTGAGGTTGATATCAGCATTCTCTTTGCCGATATTGTTGGCTTCACCGCCCTTTCGGAACGGTTGAGTCCTACAGAAATTGCCCAATTACTCAATGATTTCTTCGAGGAAATGCTACAGGAGGTTTTTACTGCCGGAGGAACGTTAGACAAGTATATTGGAGACTGCATCATGGCATTTTTTGGCGCTCCTGAACCTCAACCGGATCATGCCGACCGAGCTTTCGTCGCCGCCAAAGGAATGCTGACTCGTCTAGAGAAATTAAATGCCGCTCGAGTCTGGCGCGAACCGCTGCAAATTCGAGTTGCCATCAACAGCGGTAGAGCCGTGATTGGAGATGTCGGTAGCTCTCAAAGAGTAGACTATACCGCTTTAGGAGCAACGATTAATCTAGCCTCCCGCATGGAAGGAATCTGCCCCCCTGGTGAATGTGTCGTCAGTGAAGCCACGTATTCATTGCTGAAGCGATCCCAAGACTTGCAGACGGTAGGAGAACACCATTTCAAAGGCATAGACCGACCTGTCAGAGTTTATCAAACCAAGCGGCATTAAAGTGCTGGCTCCCCTCTGAGTTTTAGTGGAGCGAAAGGGCGGATTTTGAGTTTTCGGCTAAGACCAAGCCAAACCCTTTCTCGACGACGAAATCGAGGAGTTTATCGCTTCTGCTCACCAGCCCAAAAAATTTATTCCTCACCTTCCCCGTATCGGGGTGGGTTAGCCAGAGGTGGCAAGAGGTTGAGCAGAAGGTTAACCGAAAAGGAGCTGGGTGCGATTTCCCGGTCGTTGCGACCTATGGCAACACAGCGTATCATCTGTCGAAGGATTTCGTCAGAGTTAAGATGGTGGCAGTAATTGCCGGGAAAACGCATATATTTGTGGGTGCTTTCTTTGACTATTGCTTTGTCCAGGAGTTTTAGCAAGCCTTGTTCGCCTTGGTTCAAGGAGGTTTAGAGTCATGGCTGAACTCAAGCTGCGCCTACAAGTTGAGGAAAATGCTGAAAGCACCGTCACGGTGGATAAAGAGGAATTTATTATTGGTCGTTTGCCAGAATGCGATCTGTACTTGCCTTATTTTGAAATTTCCCGCTGTCATGCCCGGTTGTTAAATACACCGGATGGCGTGTGGGTAGTCGAAGATATGCATAGCACAAACGGAACGCGGTTAAATGACCGTCTGCTAGCAGCGCCCCAAAGAGTGAATCATGGGGATGTTATTCAGATGGGTCATGTTTTCATCCACATTCTTTTAGCTAGTTCTCCTCAACAAAAAACTCAACTCAATCCCATCAATGCAGATCCGATCCCCGAAGAAGTGACGATTCTTCGCAATGCCAAAGAACTGCAACAGCAATGGATACAAGCGGATGATGAAGGGAGTAATATTGCGAATCCCCACAAAGCGATCGCTCGGCTGAAAGACTTGGTTGATATCGCTAGATGTCTGAATTCTGCCGAATCGATCGAAGCAATTTTCCAGCAGATACAAGAAATTGTTTTCCGCGATCTCATTAGTATCGATCGGTTGGCATTGTTGATTGATGTCGATTGTTCGGGGGAACTTGAATTACTTCAAGCAGCAGCGAGAGATATTTCTCAGCAGGAAAATCTCGCCGCAGATGGCAGTTGGATTAGCCGCACCATTTGTCAAAAAGTATTTACGGATAAAGTCGCCATTAAAACCGCTGATGCCCAAATGGATGAACGGTTTGAAGGCGAACATAGTATTTTAGCAAAAGGCATTCGTAGCGCTCTAGCGGTTCCTCTGTGGGATGAAAATCAGGTAGTCGGCGTTCTTTATGCCGATGCCCATCTTTCTTTTACCCATTGGAACAAAGGAGGAGATGAAGACCTCAGCTTTTTTTCAGCTTTAGCGAATTTGGTGGCGTCGGCGGTGCAACGTTGGCTGTTAGCAGAGAAACTCAGAAGCGAAGCCAACATTCGACACCGATTAGAACGCTATCACTCTCCTTCAGTTGTGCAGCATATTATGAATGTAGGAGGATTAGAAGGCGGTCGTCTTACCCCCACAGAAGGCGAAATCAGCATTCTTTTTGCCGATATTGTTGGCTTTACTGCGCTTTCGGAACGTTTAACTCCGACAGAAATTGCCGATTTGCTCAATAGTTTCTTTGAGGAGATGCTCAAAGAAGTTTTTGCCGCCAGAGGAACGCTAGATAAATTTATTGGAGATTGCATTATGGCATTTTTTGGCGCTCCAGAACCCCAGCCGGATCATGCCGACCGGGCTTTTGCCGCTGCTTGGGGAATGCTGGAACGTCTGGAGCGTCTGAATGCTCGTAAGTTCTTTCAACAACCGCTGCAATTGCGGATAGCGATTAACAGCGGTAAAGCGGTGGTTGGAGATGTGGGCAGCTCTCAGAGAGTAGACTATACCGTCTTAGGCGCTACGATTAATCTTGCCTCGCGGATGGAAGGAATTTGTCCCCCCGGTGAATGTGTCGTGAGTGAAGCCAGCTATTCTTTGCTCAGTCAACCGAAAGATTTGTTTCCGATGGGAGAGTACCGTTTTAAAGGTATTGACCGACCGATACGGGTTTATCAGACTAAGCGGCAGAGCGTTATCCACGATGGTATTCAGTCGGGTTAGAGATGAGATTAAACCTGGAACCCCATTTCTTGCAATCCTTGGCGGAGTCTAGCGGCTTCCTCTGGGTTGTGTTGCTCGTGAAGGGCGATCGCTTTCCCAAAGGCTTCTAAACTTTCGATTACGTTCCCCATTTTCAACAGGGCAACTCCCAGATTTTGATACGCCTCTGCATAGTCTGGGTTCAGTTGAATCGCTTGGCGGTAAGCAGCGATCGCATCTGGCAGACGCCCGATTGCCTTTAATGCCATGCCCAGATTGTACTTTCCGACCGCAAAACTAGGGTCAATCTGTAAGGTCGTTTCATAAGCTTTTTGGGCATTAGTAAAATCCCCAGATGCTATCAACAAGTTGCCTAAATTGTTATAAGCCCCTAGTTTAAGTTTGGGCAGAATTGGCTGTTGAATGGCGACTTGATAATGTGTCGTCGCTTGTGCAAGATCGTTCACACGAATATAGGCATTGCCCAGATGGTAGTGCAACTCGTATAAAACAGAAGCATCAGTCTCTGCTGATTTTAAGCCGCGCTTTAGGATTCCGATTCCCTTACTAATTTTCCCTGTTTCGACATAAAGCGCCCCCAATTTACAACAATCATAGGGATCGTTGGGATGGCTTGCCAGATAGCCTTCCATCGCCGCCTGCGCCCTATCGAATTTGTTTAAAGATGCGATCGCTCCCGGTTGATAGCCATAGTGCAAAATTGCGACATCCGACAGAGAAACGATCTGCCACTGGGGTTCTCTCTGCAACAATTCGGCAACGCTATCATCCACGAGCGAATGGTAAGGACGAGAAAAGCGCACGTCTGGGTGATTGCGAAATAGACGAGAAACTAGGGAATAGGGTGATTGAGAGGCTCCGACTTCTTGACGAATCAGGTTGACGACGAGATGGCGATCGCTTTCCATCGCTTGCTTCATCTGCGGCACAATTTCCGGTGTTAGCACTTCATCCGCATCCAGCACCAGCACCCAATCTCCCTGAACGTACTTCAACGACTCATTCCGCGCTGCTGAAAAGTCATTGCACCATTCAAAGTGATAAACCTTCGCCCCAAATTCTCTGGCAATTTCAACAGTTTTGTCAGTGGAGCCGGTATCCAGCACCACCATTTCATCTACCACATCTTTGACACTATTCAAGCATTGTGGTAAAGACGATTCTTCGTTTTTAACAATCATGCAGAAGCTTAGCTTCATTGGACACCATGAACTGGCTTAAGGGACTCGTGGTTATTTTAAATGCGATCGCATAAAGCTAATTAAACAGTAAAAAAAGAATTCTTTTTTTGCCTGCCCTTCGGTAGATAGGGATCAAAACTTATATATTTTTGATGTGTAACAGCATACAAAATATCGGCTCCTGGCTAAAAATTGGATTTCCTGCTCTGAACCAACTTGCAAAACGGGAGTTTATAATACATTTGTTCTTCCGAAACAGGGTAGATTTGTATGACCCTTGGTACCTTGAATCACCTAAGCTTGACGGTTAGCGATCGCTCGAAATCGGAACCGTTTTATAACGCAATTTTGGAATTCATGGGCTACCAGCAGGTGGAGAAAAATGATGAGTTTATTATGTGGTGGTCAAAGGATGTCGGGGCAATTTTGATTTATGCCGCGAATCCAGATTCCCCGAACAAACTACACGATCGATACTCGCCAGGACTACACCATCTTGCCTTTAACGCCGACAGCCGCGAACAGGTAGATAACTTATACAACCTGATTCTTGAACTAGGCGCTACAGTCCTCGATCCGCCAGCCGAATACAACCAGTATGCACCGGGCTACTACGCTGTCTTCTTTGCCGATCCCGATGGGATCAAACTGGAATTGGTTCATATGCCGGTAGTGCCAAAGATGTAATGATAGAGAAGTAGAGTTTCTCGCTGTCCTTCTTCCATGCCTGCCTGCCCAACTTGTGCATCTACCCACACGGTCAAGAATGGTCGTATTCACA
>NZ_JAMPKE010000044.1:0-39298 GCF_039961955.1 Trichocoleus sp. DQ-A1 | reverse complement strand
TAAAACCTTATCGTTCTCCAAGAAGTTGAGTAATCACATTGGTGCGATTTGGTATTTTGTGCATCATTACAACGCCTCCCTTCGCTCTTAACCATTACTATTCACCACTACCCGCAAGATATGTACGAAGCTTTTGGATTTGATGAAGATATGGGCATGGACTTTGAGCATTATTTAGAGATATATGGATATTTATAAAAATTTAAACTCTCAGATTAAATAAATATTTCCACTGACTTTTTACTAGATTAGTAATGTAGTCAGAAAAGTCATCTCTTACTATTCCGGATAAATTGGGAGAAATGACTTAAAAATCTCTATCAGCAACTCTAAGGGTGATCGCATCCTCACCGATCCTCTTTTTCCCGCAGTTTCTCTCTTATCCACTTACGCCAAGTACGAATAAAAGTAGTATCATCTAGGGTTTTTGCTTGCTGTAGAAATTGATTTATAATTTCTACAGATACAAAAGGAAACGTTGGGCTATTCTCGCAGAGATTGTATGTTCCTGCCTGTAACTGGTAAATTTCTGCCCGCTGCCCAACATAACGCCAAACTTCAGAAACTCCTAACTGACTGTAAATTTGCAATCTTCTACTAGAGGGGCTGGTAATATCAACCTCAATTACTAAATCAGGTGCAGGATCTTTGGTAAAGTCTATCGTTCTACCTTGAATGCGCTCAACATTTTGGATGTAATAGCAAGAATCCGGTTCTGCACCACGCTGCAAATCTTCTCGATTTAGAGTTGTTGAACGAAATCCTTTTATGGGTAAGTCCAACTCTTCAGTTAATGCCTCGATCATCCGTTCCAAAAGCTTCGTGTTAGTTTCGTGGCGGTCGGACGGCATTGTAATTTCTAATACACCTCGATCGTAGGCAAGACGAGAAGAACGATTATCCCCCATTTCAGTTAACAATGCTTGATAAGTTTGCCAACTAACCCCTTGCAGGATAACTCGATGGGTGCATTCTCTAGGTGTGTCTTGAACTGGCAGGGAAGGGCTTGCCATCGTTTTAACTTTTTATTATTGAGACTATCCTATCTTGGAAGTGCTGAGTAGAAGTAGCTTAACGATTCTGAAGAAAGTAGGGCAGACCAGATGTCTACCCCACAAGTATAAACTGTCAGCTTTATTCCCTACCGCCTATTTGTGCAGCGACTTCTTCGGCAAAGTTGCTTTCAGGCTTTGCAATGCCTTCGCCTAAGTTAAAGCGGACAAAGCGACGCACTTGGATATTTTCGCCCAGTTGAGCTACGCTTTGCTTAATCAGTTCTTCCACCACGATACTTTGGTCGCGAATGTAAGGCTGATCCATCAAAGACATTTCTTTCAGGCGTTTTTCAATTCGTCCTTGAAGAATTTTTTCTTTGATGTTTGCTGGTTTGGAAGTTAAGTCATCGCGTCTCCTTTCGATTTCTGTTTCTTTCTCGATAATTTCAGCCGGAATGTCTGCTACCTTTACATACTCCACATTCGGACAAGCGGCAATCTGCATGGCGATGTTTCGCACCAGGGTTTGAAATACTTCGCTGCGACTTACAAAATCAGTTTCGCAGTTTACTTCTACTAGTACGCCAACTTTACCGCCAGTATGAATGTAGCTGTCAATAATTCCTTCTGCCGAAATCCGATGACTCCCACCGCATGTTCTACTCATACTTTTTTGGCGCAACCATGCGATCGCTTTGGTCATATCGCCATTGGTTTCATCCAGCGCCTTCTTACAATTCATCATGCCTGCACCTGTCTGTAGGCGCAGTTGTTTGACAACCTGTGCAGTTATTTCCACCATGTTAGATTCCTCCTTGACTAATAATTTTGTTGACCTCTCCCCAACCCCTCTCCTGCGAGGAAAGGGGCTTTTTTCTTCTCCTTACTTACAAGGAAAAGGGGTTAGGGGTTAGGTTTTCTCACGCTACTATGGCGCTACAAGTGAGCCTATCTAGTTATCAACTCGCACTGGTAACGGTGTCTCTAGAATTTCCATCAACAATTCAAGGCGAGATGGACGAGACAATAATGGCACCAAGTTTGGCAGCGAGTAGTAATCACCTGCGAAGGTAAATGTCTCCAGCGATACTTGAGACTGTTGCAACTGCTTTTCTAAGTAGTTGCCGTGATTGCCGACTCTGACGATAATTACATTAGGCACTACCTTCAACTCTTCGCAGTATCGGGGATAAACTGCGTTGAAGTAAGGAGCGTTGTTTTCGCCTTCATCGGTAACGATGATGATTTGTTCTGCCGACTGCTTGTTTTGCCGCATCTTTTCTAGCGATGCACCGATGCTAGTGCAACCATCCGGAAACAGCTTCTGGAAAGCTTTCTCCCAATCTGACAGCGCTTTACCTTGTGCTTTTACTTCAACAGCTTTGGTGTCGAAGGCATAAACAAATAAGTTACCTTCGCTGATGCCAGAAATCAAAGCTGCAATTTGCTTTCCGACTTCCAGCGCCTGGGTCATGCTGCTGCTCTTGTCTACAAACAAGGCGGTAGACTTGGTAATCTTACCCCGCTTTTTCACCTGTTCGTTGACAACTTGCTCTAGCTGCGCCACAGTTGCATCATCGACATTGGCGACACCTGCTGCTTTCATCGCCTTGAATGCAGACACGCGATCGCTTGTTGCAGCTTCTGTGAGTTTTGCATCAAGCAACACCTTCACCTCAGCGTTTTCCATCGCACCTCGCGCTTGGAGTGACTTAAGGTTGTTAATTACCTCCTGCGGTGACATGGCGTTAACTAGCGCCATCAGCACTTCTGGCGTTACTTCCTTCACCGCACCAATGGCGACAGTGTAGGGAATTTTGTGTTCTGCAATCAGTTGTGCTTGTGCTTGTGGTGTCTCTGCTTTTGCAAGCTGCTTGAGTGCAAACGCAAGACTATCTTCAGGCGGTGCATCTTTGAATAGTACGGCGTTAGCGCGATCGCTTGGCTTAATGTGCAAACTTGCATACAGATGCTTCATCGCCTTGCGTCCCCGCACCGCAGCGCGATCGAAAAATGCAGCATTCTTTTCCCGTTCCTGCAAATAACGCCGCACCGCAGTCCGCGCCGAACGCGGCAACTTTTGCTGATGCTGCTTCATAAAGTCTACAATTCGCGCCACCTGGTAAGGCGGAAACTCTTGTAACATCATGAAACCTGCACCGCGATGTTCGTTCAAGCTGCTGGTCAGCAAATTACCCACAAAAACTTCCTTGTGGTCGCGCACATCACCCTGACGCTGATACCATACAGCCAGGTGTCCGTAAAAGATGGGGTCAAGTTCGACCATCATCTTATGCACTTCTGCTACCTTACCGAGTTCCCGGTGTGGCGTAGTTAGCAGACTATTGAGAATTTCTAAACGCAAGTCGAGTTCTAGTGTATTCATTGCAACTACCTCCATTGCATCTTGAAGTGTTGAGGAGGCAGATGTCGCACGCAAGTAATTTGGTGCCGCGCAAGTCGAGAAAGCTGTTGTTTTACCTTAAAAGGGTATGTAAGCTTTCTCAGTTGGGGCGCGGCGACAACTGCCATTATATTCGCCAAGCAAGAGACTGTCATCCCTGCTGATCTAAAGATTTCAAATCGGGTTCAAGCCAACTTATCCGTGCTTCCCAAGACATCAAACAATCGCGGTTGTAGTATGTCAGAGGAAGATTTTTATCTGCGTAACTATCGATAAGTTCGTTAGCAAGATATACGATAGAGCGAGTTCGATCTGCAACCGATAGATAGTAACTAACAATCCGAATCCAAAACAGTGTCATCGTTTCGTGATAGCCACTGTTTTTAGTAGTTTTAATCCCATTAGCCAAGTTGTAACGCTGGATGCGATCGCGTATGCAATTCGTTGCTTCTGCCTTCGAGTAACGAGTGAGATACCATAGTGCAACTGTTAAATGTGCGCGATGATTCCACTCGTCTCGTGGCAAGGTGCAATTCTCGAATGCCGCAATTAGACTTTCTATCTCACTGAGTGACTGATATTTCACAACTGCGAGAGTGCAAACTACTTGAGAGAAACTTTAGCGCCTGCTGCTTCTAGCTGTTGCTTGATTTCTTCTGCGTCGGAGAGTGCGATCGCTTCTTTCACCACTTTCGGCGCTGACTCAACAAAATCTTTTGCTGACTTCAGATCCAAATTAGTCAAAGTCCGTACAACTTTGAGGATTGCAATCTTCTTATCAGCAGGAACTTCCTCTAGAACTACATCAAACTCAGTTTGTACAGAAAGCTCTTCACCTTTTTCCTCGATTATTTCAATAATACCTGTCCGCTGGCGAGGCGAAGCATCAACTCGAAAAGTATCTTCAACTTGCTTAACTAATTCTGCTGCTTCGGTTAGTGTTAAAGATTTTAATTGCTCTACAATCTCAATTGTTTTTAGAGACATCTTTATACTCCTCCTCATAATGAAAAATGAAATATTATCATTCCACGCAAGTCGAGAAAGCTGTTGTTTCATACGCAGGGGTTGAACCTGCATAATCTTGAGCTTAAATCAAGCGCCTGTACCAATTCGGCTAGTATGTAAGCTTTTTCTATCAGGGCGCGGAATGAGAAGTTTAACTATTTGCAAGCTGCTGCATAATGAACTTTATTTCCTTCTTGTTACACTGACGTTTATCGACAGCGTAACTTTTTCTGTAGATTCTTCTACCTTGCTTCTCCCGTACACTCCAACCGTCAGCAATTTCTTTTAAGATAATATCTGTTACTGGCTTTGTTGGTGGTGTATTTTGAAGCTTTATTGCATACCACAAATTGTTGATTTTATGATATTCTAGGCGCTCATTAACAACTACTAGATTATCTGGCTTTTCGGGAGGTTTATTGGGTGCTTTCTTCGCTAGGCAGAGAACTTTAGTGTCGGGATGGATATAAAGTTGCTCTCTCCAATAATTCAGCGGGTTTCTGGGTAAATACTTGCACGATTTAGTAGAATAAGGAACTCCATCAATTAGTTCAACATCCTTTTCCACAAAACCCCATACATGGGAGAGAATATGTTGTCCTGATAACGTTCTCGTTTCAAGCTGCTGGCATAGTTCGCTGTAAACATTATCCCAAGATTCGCCTACTTTAGAACGCAACCAGCGACGTAATGGACCTAGATGATCTGAAAAGTGCTTCGTACGTTTTCTTGTCTTAATTAAATAAGGGCTTAGCAACCCATCTTCACTTGCTTCATGAGTAATCTTTTGCAGAGTTTTTTTATAACCTTTAAGCTTTTTTACACTTATCCTCATTCCTCCACGAGGACGTTCAATGACAATTTCACCCAAACGGTGTTCGCTCATTACTTAGTATCGTCCCTAAATGTCTGTTGATTCTGACGAATTGCCATTCAGTTATGGCTAAGTTTGCTGTAATTAGGGAAGAACTGCATAACATTAGAAACACCTCCAGTAAATATCAAAAACAACAATAAATTTATTCGTGTTCAGATTGCTCCGCGCAAGTCGAAAAAGCTGTTTGGGTATACACGGGAATCGAACCCGTCACGGCTTGATTATGAGTCAAGTGCTCTAACCAACTGAGCTAGTATGTAAGCTTTATCCATTAGGGCGCGAAGCGATTTTGCTGCTTTGAAAATAATGGGTGTTCCGCACAAGTTTTAAAAGCTATTCACTGGAGAGTTACCGTTACTCTACACTGCCAAATAGTGGCAGCGGTAGGAATTGAACCTACATCTCCCGCTTATCAGGCGGATGTGTGTATGCTTTTCAGGTTAGGGCGCGGAACAGAAAATTTAAAGCTGAGTATCCATAAAACGCACTCTTTAATTTGCAATCTGTTTTGGAAAGAATTGTCACTTCGTACAAGTTAAGAAAGCTATGGTTAACGGGAGTTGAACCCGACCTATCGATTACAATTCGATTGCTCTACCACAGAGCTAGTATGTAAGCTTTTTAAGTTAGGGTACGAAGTGATGCGACACAAAATTTAGTGTAAATATGGGAGGCTACGCACAAGTTAAAAAAGCTTTTTTACACCTCTCCCAGCAGCGGAGAGGGTAGGAATCGAACCTACAATTCGGTGTCCCGAACGTTACCAGTTTGTATGCTTCTTACATCAGGGCGCGTGCCTTGATTTTCACATCAGTTCGCATAAAAATTGAATTTCAATCCCGCGCAAGTTAGCAAAGCGTTTATCACTTGGCGCTCTATCCGTTGAGCTACAGCTGCATAATAGAGCAGCTGGTGGGAATCGAACCCACTACCTCCCCGATCGTAACGGGAATGTGTGTATGCTTCACAAATTAGGGCGCGGGACAGTAATAATTTTGAGTTTTGAATTTCGAGTTTTGAATTTCAAGTTAACTTAAAAATCAAAACTATTTAGCCGTAGACGGCTTCTGGGCGCACAATTAAATCGCCACTGGGACGACGATCGACAACGTAGGATTGGAAGCGATCGCTTCTAACATCAAAATGCTGTGCAAGGCGTTCCTTAACGGATTTGTCGTTCATGCCATCCGTTACACCTAGTTGCTTTTCTTCAATGTCGTAAGAACGACCTTCAAAACGAATGTGAACCATTTTGAACACCTCCTTAAAGTTGGAAGCAAGATGATGTGTGAACTTGTGGTTCTCTTGCTTCACTACTTTATACTACATAAACACTACAAAAGTTGTCAAGAGTTCGGCAGCAAGATTTTTTAGCAAGAGTCTAACTACACATCCTTGACGTAGAAAATGCGGGTGTGAAGTGTGGCATAACCGACAGATTCGTAGAGTTGCAGCGCACCTGAAGGATTTTGAGCATCGACGCCAAGCTTGGCTGTCTCTACGCCAGCAGCCTTCAAACGCTGCATCCCGCTTAGTAACATAGCTCGTCCCAGCCCAATCTTACGGAAGCCGCGCCGCGTGCCTAGTACAGCAATCCAGCCTTCGTTGCGATCGCTGCGTGCATTTTCCTCTGTATAGATCCTGCTGTGGCAAAAAGCAGCAAAAGTCCCATCAGGAGCGATCGCAATCAAGTTTAATTCCGGCTTGTAATCCCGGTCGCTTAGATAATACTTAAGCATCTCCACAGTTAAAGGGTGATGATTCCAATGGTCGATAAACGATTGGTTAAACATCTCCACCCACGCTTCTGCGTCTTGTTCAACTTCTACTTGGCGAATGGTGAAACCTGCTGGAAACTGCGGTTGTGGTATTGGTTCATCCAGCGATCGCCTCATGGTGAAAAAGTACCGATCGGCAGTGAAACCGCAACTTTTTAAGAAAGCAATGCGTTCGGCTTGGTCTTCGCGAGCGCTGGAGCGCAGCTTAACACTCATGCAGCGTTCTTTGCTAACTTCGCGCATCCTTTCCTCACCCCAGGCGACGATCTGTTTTTCCAGATAAACGCCGCGATCGCTTGGGTGGACGTGGAAACCAATGTAGCCTTCGATGATTTCGCCATCAGGGGGAATCCACATTCGTCCGAAGCCAATCAGCTTACCGTCAGAGTTTTCCCAGAGGCAAAGATCGCGTGCTTTGTCTAATGAAGGTGCTTTAAATTCCTGTCGCAGTTCAGAGACAGATATGCCTTCGTCAAGTTTATCGACCGCTTCGCAGGAATTGATCAGGTGAGCGATCGCTTCTAAATCCGCTTCCCCTGCATAAGGACGCATTGTTAAAGTAATCATAAAATTAGCTGAGATGCCTACGTTGCCGTAATTCCGGAAATTTAAGCTGCGCTTTACTACAGGCATACTACAAAAACTTGCGGAAAGAACACCTCACCCGATTGGGTGACAAGCAGACATTGCAGATCGTAGTTTGCGATCGCGATGAATTTCTGCACTGCTTAAGGCGATCGCAACTTTTCAAAGTAAAGAAGAGGATGCTCGTTGACGACTTCCTGTCCTGTTCGCCTCATGCCTAGCTTCTCAAGCACCCGCACAGAGGCAATGTTTGGTTCGTCCACATCCGCCCTCACCTTGGGAAGGGCAAGCTTGTCCAGAGCATAGCTCAACACTGCGCTGGCGGCTTCTGTTGCATAGCCATTTCCCCAGCAATCGGGATGAACACCGTAGATTAAACTGGGAGTCCCTTCCTCTGAAGGCAAGAAGCCAGCAAAGCCTACAACATCGTCAAGGTCGCGCATAAAGACTAGCCAGAGTCCGTACCCATACTGTTCAAAGTTGGCGAGGCTGTCCTCAACGAATGCTTGCGCCTCGTCAGACGAAATTATCCGGTTGTCGAATAGGAAATAACGAATACGGTCATTCGTCCAGAGCGTGTGGACGAGTTGGATATCCTCTATCTGGCAAGGTCGAAGCTGTAATCTAGTTGTTTCGAGTACACAACTCATCGTTATTAACTCGCACTCTTGTGAGCAATAGCCATCATGTGAGCGTTCATACCTAACATAGACGGTTCTGTTTCCAGCCAGCGAATCGCTTCTAGGAGTCGTTCGCGACGCGCTGAATCACCCCAAGGCTCCTCGAAGTTTTGTATTATTTATAATTTGCCCTTACATCACCCTGGCAGCAGATCGCGAAGGTGAGATCGCAAAAGTTTCCTAATGGCTAAAATCTGCGGCAGCAGAGGACTCTAAACGAAGTACACATGGTCGGACTGTCCGCTGCTCTAATTTGTTTAACGCTGGCTTATTAACTCTATCTCAACTAACAGCTTTGTGGAGAAGTTACACAAGATTTTATCCTGAAGCTTATCTATTTGGTCTTGGTCGTCTTCTATAATGTGCTTTTACGTATGTTCCATTTCGTGGATGAGCTTTAACGTATACATAATCACTTTTATTGGAAATTTTCTTATATTCTTCTGGTGTAATTTTTGCTCTAGTTTCTTCCCTATTAACAGGCTGTTGTGGGGTTATATAGGTAGGATTGGAAGACTGCATCCGGTTAGTTTGGGACAGTTTTTTTATTTGAGCTTTCAAATCAGATATTTCATTTTGTTGTTGCTGATAGTGTTGAAATATTATCCGATTTTGTTGTTGCAACTCTAGTTTCTGGGCATTCAAATGGGACTTATCAATCTGTAATTCATCAATTTGAAATTGTTTATTTTTAGCCGATTCTACTATGTCTCGTATTCTTTGCTGTAACTCCAGTTTCTGTTGATTCAGTTGGGATAATTGATTTTGCAAGTCATTAATTTGAGCCTGTTTTACTTTAGCAAGCCCCGTTGAACTTTCACCTTCTTTTTGCAGAGTGAATATCGACTTTTGCAAGCTGTTAATTTGAGTGTTTTTCTCTTGATCGATTTGTATTAAATTTTGAACATTCTCTCGCAGAGCAGCTATATTAGCATCACGTTCAGATATATCTCTATATAAATCAGAAATATTTCTAGTGAGACTTGAAATATTTTGAGTGCGCCTATTCAATTCGTTAGTATTATCTTGTCTAATTCTCAGCAAACTGTTGAACTGATCCGACAAAAGATTAATTCGAGATCGTAATTCATTAATAAGTGCCTGATAATTACTATCAGTTCTAGAAGTATTAGAGCCTAGAACCAGTTTGGCTGATAAAATTTTGAGCAAATCCTCGATTTTATAAGCCAGACGAAGGCGGAACGGGCTAATTTTATTAGCACTTTGTGCTGTTTCTATAGTTAGTCTTTCAATTACCTCTGTGAGGATAATCTGTGAAGGTTGTCTACTATTTGCAAAAACAACTAAGTTAGTTACAATCCTTTCAAGCCTTATATAATCCTTCTCTGCTTGACTAGCTAAAAGGGATCGAGCATAGTCTTGTATATTTGCTAAAATACGGTATTTTCCTGATCTTCGAGGCTCTAACTCTTGTAAAATTTCGTTTCTTTTATACTCTAATGCCTCAATTGTTCTTGCAATTTTTTCATGATTGGCAGAAGGGTCTTCACCAATACGCTCTAAAATCCCCTCATAGAGCCATGCTTGAGACTCTAGATTATTGAGTCTTTGAACTTGCTGTAAGTTATCTGGTTGAGAGACTACTTCTATTCTTTGTATCTGTTGTTGTAGACTGTTAACCCTTGCTGAAACTGTTCCTTTGAAACAAGCTAATAATAAATCAAAGGCATGACCATAGGGAAAAGAATAGTCAGCAAAACAACCAAATAAAATCCAAAAAAACAAAGACCCTACTAAAAAAATAACTACTTTTAAGTAGTTTAGGAGCTTCTTAATTAGATTAGTATGTGGCTCTAAATCTAAGTTTTGAAGGTCAAGATAGATTTGATTAACGAAAAAATTGCTTATCTATCTGTTGACCTATAACTGTACCTGGATTGTTATTAACATTGAGGTTTACGCCTGATTGCGTGGTTTGAGAAACCTTAGAGATGTTCTGTATTTGCTGATACCGAGTAACCAGTCTCTCTAAGTCCTTCTGAAATCTCTTGTCGGATTCGGCTTCACTTACGATTGCAGCTTCTAAAAGCTTTGGTTCTTCCTTAGTTCTCTCAAGCTGAAGCCTTCCTTGAAATCTTGCTTTTAAAAACTCCAAGACATCTGCTCCAGCCTTTTCTAAAGCACCGCCTGTAGACTTATCAAGCAGATACAGCACGATATTTACTGCTTGTAAAGCCAGTACAGATAAATCCATATTAGTAGTGTTCCTGATTCCAAGCTTTGCTAAGTTATAGCACATTACTACAGGAGCGCCCATTGCCACAGTAGCTAGGAGATTTGTAACAGAGAGCTTTCAGTGGCTCCCACCAAGATATGAAGCAAGCTAACGTGCAGACATCCTGGTTGAGCGAGAAGTCAGGTGTCTAATGCTCCAAACGGTTTGGCATCTGACACGTCAAAGATTTCAATCGTATCCTCACGGCGAATCATACGTTTTCCAAGGTGCGGGAAATCGGCAATTTCTATATCGAGGTTTTCTCCTCCCGCTAAGTAAACTAAGTCTTCCTCACCTGCATTCCTCAGATGATGAGCGACTGAAGGAGTCGGGAATGCCATGAAGTCTCCTGCACCAACTTCAAATTCTTCCCCGTCAATTTCCGCAATTCCGCTGCCCGATAGGATGTAAATCCATTCTTCCTCGCGGTAGTGGGAATGATATACAAAGGATTCCTTTTTTGGAGGGACTTTTACAAAGTTGACTCCGGTGCGCTTTAGTCCGAGCGATCGCCCCATTTGTGTCCCTGAGATTTCGGATTTCGGATTCCAGGGGTGTGAGAATGTTTGCATATTGTCTTCAATGTGTTGACGCCGCAAAATCAAAGATTTCTTCTCTGCCATGTTCGTAACCCTCAGATGGTTTACTGGATACCTAATAGCTAAGTTCAGCGATCGCAATATGGGATTTCATAGAGGTTTCTCCTCGCGAACAAAATATAAGTCTGGATAGGGACACTGTTACTTATTTACTGAAGACACACGCCACCCTGCTGCTTTTCGGTCAATGGTTTTGATAAAGTCGTCTTTCCCGTCCATATATCCCTCTATATCATCGGGATACATCTCGGCTAATTTCCGCTTAAGGTTACTGTATTGCTGTGCATCGTCAGGATGAGCAATCATGTAATCTCGAAATGCTAAGTGACGCTTTACCTGTGCTGAACCAATCTCGAATGTGTGAATGTGATGTGTTCTGATACCTGCTTGGCTATTCTTAAGGAAGAATCGACGACCGGGAATTCCATATTCACCCATCACTTCATAACCCAGTGACTCCATTGCTGCACTCTGCTCATCTACACGAGAAATATCTTTCACTTCAACCAGCAGATCGATAATGGGCTTTGCGTAAATATTAGGAATTGCCGTGCTACCAATATGATGTATTGCAACCATATTTTCACCCATTACCTCAGCAACTTGCTGCGACTCAGCCTCAAACGCATCTCGCCACTGTAGATTGTGTGGAACTACTTCAACTTTGAACGGCATGACTGTCACCTGTAGTAATGCAAGATTCTGGGAAGGAAGAGCAATTCTTGGCTACAGTCGTAGATTCTCCAATTGCGAGATTCTTGATTTGTAGATAAGTGCTGTCTGAGGTCATTAATCTTGTGTCAGTTTGAGAGGGTCTGGCATTTCGGTGTATTCAGTTGGGGAACCGCTAATTTTAAGTCAGGAATTTGGAAGCAACAAAGAGGCAGATATCGCGATCGCAATTAACCTGGATTTTGTGCAACTTTACTGGCAAATCGACAGGCTGTGTGTTTGCAGATAATCTCGCATCCAGGCACAGTTTAGAACCAGTAGGGCATCCAGATCCAAATTCCATAAAATAATTGTGCGATCGCTACTAGCTGAAGCGATTGTTTGACCATCTGGGCTAAAACTTATCCCCAAAACGCTATCAGTATGCCCACGTAAGGTTTTGAGCAATTTCCCACTCAGGCTCCAGAGTTTCACCGTTCCGTCAGAACTGGCAGAAGCGAGAGTTTGACCATTCGGGCTGAAGCTGATGCTATTGACTCGATTGGTATGCCCAGTTAAGGTTTTGAGCAACTGACCGTTGCTCCAAAGTTTTACGATTCCATCAGCACTGGCAGAAGCTAAGGTACTACCATTGGGACTGAAGCTGACATCTAAAATACCAGCACTATGTCCCGGTAGAGTGCTGAGCAAACTTCCGTTATGCCAAAGCTTCACCGTTTCGTCAGCACTCACAGAAGCTAAAGTCTGTCCATCCGGGCTGAAACTCACGCTTGTTACCGATTCCTGATGTCCGATCAAGGTATCCAGTAGAGTTCCATCCCGATTCCAGAGTTTCACAGTTCTGTCGGCACTCGCTGAGGCTAAAGTCTGACCATCTGGACTGAAACGGACACTCAAGACACTAGCAGTATGTCCCTGGAAGGTCTTCAGAAGCGTGCCGTCTTTGTGCCACAATTTTATCGTTTTGTCAGCACTCGCTGAAGCAAACGTCTGTCCATCTGGGCTAAAACTGATGCTGGAAATCTCCCCATTGTGTCCTTTGAGAGTTTTTAGCAGCTTCCCGTCTTGATGCCAAAGCTTCACTGTTTTGTCGGCGCTGGCGGAAACCAAAGTCTGACCATCTGGACTAAAACTTACACCCCGCACCTCAGAATCATGCTTCTGCAAAGTGGGAAGTTTCTCAGCGTTAGGGTGCCAGAGTTTAACTGTAGTATCGGCGCTGGCAGAAGCCAAACTCTGACCATCGGGGCTGAAACTCACACTGTAAATCGAAGCGCTGTGTCCTTTGAGAGTAGAAACAAGCGTGCCATCCAGACGCCAAAGTTGCACCGTTTTGTCCGCACCGGCAGAAGCCACGGTTTGACCGTCTGGGCTAAAACTAACCGCCCAAACGAGATCCTTGTGTTCGGTGAAAGTTCTGTAGGGACGAGTTTCAAAACCTCCCAGACTCCGATTCTGACGCCAGAGTTTCACTGTAGTATCTGCACTGGCAGAAGCCAAAGTCTGACCGTCGGGGCTGAAACTGACGCTATTGACTGAAGCGGTATGCCCTTTTAGAATCCCTAGCAATTTACCATTACGGTGCCACAGTCTAATTGTTTTGTCGGTGCTAGCTGTCGCTAAGGTTTGGCTGTCTGGGCTGAAGTGAATACTTGTTACCCAAGAGCGATGACCCTTTAAGGTGACAATTAGGCTGCCGTTCCGCCGCCAAAGTTTCACCGTTTTATCCGCACTGGCAGAGGCGAGAAACTGACCATCCGGGCTAAAAGCAACGCTATTGACTTTGCCCGTGTGCCCTTTGAGAGTGGTTAGGAGTGTACCGTCCCGGTGCCAGAGTTTCACCGTTTTGTCATAACTCGCAGAAGCCACCATTTGGCTGTCTGGGCTGAAGCTGACGCTTTTTACCTTGTCTCGATGTCCTTCCAGCGTCGTCAACAGCCTGCCATCCCGTTGCCAAAGTTTAACTGTACCGTCATCACTCGCAGATGCGATGGTTTGACCATCCGGGCTAAAACTGAGGCTAATGACTGTTCTTTGATGTCCCTCCAGACGGTTATACTCTCTGACGCCGTAGACGGCTTGCTGTAGAACCGTTACCACTCGAATGCGGGTATCGGGTTTGGCTTCGATAGATTGTTGTAGCTGTCTACCTGCCTTTAAACTTTCCAGCAATGCTTCTAGTTCTTTATTTGAGGCTAAAAGTTCATCTGAGGAGGCACTTAAAGCATTGAGTTGGGCATCGATTTCACTTGTTTCGGCTCGCTGCCATTGCTTTGTGGCAATTCCCACTAGCAATCCTAGTCCTATCAAACCGCTCGTGAGTCCCAGGATAACTTGTCTTCGTTGGCGATCGCGTACTCTCTGCTCTCGTGCTTGCAGTGCCAAACTCGCCTGTATAAAAGTTTGCTCCTTTAAACTCAGATCGGCTGAACGTTCGGCGTACCAATGTTGGGCTTCTAATAACGGCGCACCTCGCCACAGTACCCCCTCATCTTGCTGGCTCTCCCATTGTCGCAAAGCTATCCGCAATCGCTCCTGCCAAGTCCGGAAGCTGCGGTCATCTTCTAGCCACTGGCGCAAGCGTTGCCACTCTCGAATCAGTGCTTCATGGACGATTTCGACGGTTTCACCCCTAGTTGCCTCATCTTGTCTGGTGACAACCAAACGTGCATCTGCTAAGCGCGTAACTAAGTTCCAATTGTCTTGTCCTACGTCGGTACGGGTGGCGATGCGGCGAGTATCAGCAGTCCCTTCACCGGGATGCACTAATTGGAGAAAGATACGCTTTGCCTGTTGCTGTTCTTCCGATTTGAGTGCTGCATACACCTGTTCGGCATAACTGGCGAGTGCTTGTTCGACACCTCCAATGGCATCATAAGCAGCATGAGTGAGGATACCATTGCATTGTTGTTCCCACAGCAAGGTTAGGGCAAACTCCAGTAAAGGCAAAGAACCGGGTTCGCAGCTAACGGCATCTAGTATGCGCGATCGCAATCCTTCCTCGATCTGTACGCCTAAATTCTGGGCTGGTTTTGCGATCGCGGCTTGCAGTTCTAAGCGGCTCATTTGCCCTAAAAATTCTGGGGGGAAGCGCTGCAACGCAGAGGCAAAGGGGTGGTAAGAAAGGGCGTATTCGCAGAAATCTGCTCGTAAAGTGAGAATTAAGGTAAAACTGGGTATCTGGTTGACAGCAGTTAATAATTCATCTTGAAAGCGTTGACGGATTTCCGCTTCCTGGCAAAGCGCGTACAATTCCTCAAACTGATCGGCAAATAAAAGCAGGTGATCAGTTGTGGGAGTTTTATCTAAAATTCGCTCTAACACAGCGATTAATGGCAAGTCACCCTGCTGAATTGCTGTTGCTAGTTTGTTGATTTCAACCAAACGATCCGTTTCACGCAACTGCGGTTCTAATAGGGGAATCAGTTGTTCTGCCAGTTTTAAAAAAGGACGATTCCCCGGACGAAAGCTAACAATTAGCCAGTTTTCTATCTGACGCAGACGTGGAATTAAGCCTGCAAATACTGCGGAAGATTTACCGCTACCGGAAGGGCCAATCGCAGCAACGAGTGGCTGATTATATACCGCTTTCAACAGTTTCTCAGTGAAAGCCTCCCTGCCAAAGAAAAACGGTGCATCGGCTTCTTGAAATGCAGACAAACCCCGATAGGGACAGGAGAAATCTTGCCCAATTTGTAGGGGAACGGCGCTGTGTCCGTACCCCGCAAGAGACCCTTTTCCTCTATCATGTAATCCTTGCCAAATTATGGGCACCGCTGTGGGATTTTGGCATATTACTGGCAACCAACTGGCGCAAGGACATCGATCCTCTAAAGCTTGCAACTGTTCTCGTGCTTCTCGCACAGAGGTATAAAAAGACTCACCCCTAGAAAAGGCAGTGAGAAAATACTTGAGAAATTCCTGAGCAACCAAGTCAGGGACTGGTTCCCGCATGACGACGATTTGGGGAATGTGGAGGCTTTCGAGGGAACGTGCTAAGCCTAGTCCATCGCAGGAGTTGAAAACTGCCAGTTGTAAGCCGCGTTCTATGGCTCTTTTCAGAGCATAAGTTAACTCGGTGATGGATAAGCGATCGCTACCATTAATTTCAATCTCCCCCGTTTCGCCACAAGCAAGGCTGGAACTATGTCCGGCAAAAAATAAGATATCCCACCCCGATGAGTCCCAAAGTTGTTGATATAACTGACGGCGTTGCGGTTCTACTAAAAAGACAATTTCTGCATCCTCAAGTAAACTTGAAAGCAACTGTCGATCTGCTTCAATATCAATCCCGTTCCCATTCCCCAAAATCGCTAAAATTCTGGGTTTTTCCCGGAATGGGGCATCAGTTTTCACCCGTTCGTAAGCAGTTGCTCCCAGCGCTACTTCTGCTCTAGGATAACGCTCGAAAAAATCCCATAAATGCCAAGGGAGTCGTCGCAGTTGGTTGTCTTCTATTTGCAGAATTAACCGCACTGTGTCAGTTGGTAATAATTTTTCGAGTAATTTTTCTCGAATCGGGCGAAATGACTCAGCTTTGAGCCAGATTGTCAAACTATCGGCTAAGGTCTGAGCAGACTGGCGGCAAGCATCAAGTAAATCTTTTGGAGAACCCTGAATAATTTGTCCTCCTCTTTCTTCCAAGCGAAACAGGAACGACAGACTGCGATAAATAGACTGCCAGTGTTCGTATTGTTCCAGTAACTGAGTTGCTGGGGGCAATTTACCTTTGGCACGGGTGGTAACAGCATGGTTGCCTTCTCCCCGAATTTCCAGCGTTGCTATTGCTCCCTGATGCAAGTCACCATCGATATCCAAGATGACTAACTTTTCCATTGCTGCCTGCTAGATGACAAAGGCTTCTGTGATGCTAATATCTCCTAACGCTACTTTGACACTAAATTGTTCCCCCACTTGTCCGCTGAATTCATATTGCATGAAGGTGTCAGTACCGCTGGCGATAATTTCTCTGAATACTTCCCCACATTCTGTAAGTACCAGTAATCTAAGCTGAGTTGGCAATGCTATTGGTGGATTAACAGAACAAACTTGCAGATGAATGCCCAATCTTTCGGGGTTTTCTGGCTGGATGGTGACTATTAAAACAACTGCATTTGTTTGCAACTCTATCCGCTTTGCCCGTCTTACAGTCGATCTGCGTAATGCTAAAAGAGGCATTTGTGGCGTCAACACCTCTTCTACTGTCTGCCAACCTGACTCGAAGAGATTTTGTAACCAGTTGTTTAAGTGCGATCGCGTCTTGTTGGGTGCATCTGACAGCGCCGATTCGAGTTGATCTAGATACTCCATCAGTGCATCCAAAGATTGCAAGTCAGCCAGTTGCAGTTCCTCTGGCGGATCGATAGTAGCAACAGCGGGAGCAAATCCAATCAGCTGTGCTTCCTGCAAGTAGACTGGTTCTGTGGGAGTAGAATGCGATCCAAACTGAACTGCCACATAGCCAACTCGATCTTGCATCACTTCTGGCGGTAGCGTAACTGATGTCTCCCCAGGCAGGACGGGACGGCACTCTAATCTACCTAAGTTAGGCAACACCAGATCCGCCACATCAAACATAGCTCGCATACCAGGATGCCAGCTGTCGCTTGAGGTGAGATCCGGCTCGTATCTCAGCCATTTTAGATAGCGGTGAACCGCCCACACAGCCAGGGTATTGAGATATACCCGTACCCCTTTTTCAGGAGTCGCTTGCTCTTGTGCAAATTGTCGCGCCAGCTGATGGGCGATGTCGCTGAGGGGAACGTTAAGAGAAACAGGTGCGGTGCTATTCATAAGTCTTCTTCTACATTTGGTTGATAGCCCAAACTTCTAGCGATCGCTTGGAGAAGCGGGAGTCCTTTGTTTTTCCAATGCCAGTTCAGGGTGTTGTAATTAATGTTGAGATCCCGTGCTACAAGAGCGAGTTTGTCGGGTGGATACTTTAAGAGCAAGCGCTGGCTGAGGGTTTGGCAGTTACACTCTGGATAAGCTTGGGGATGGCAACGCCGAAGTTTGCCTTCCGGATCTCGGTCAATATATTGCTTTAGCTGAACCCCAATTCTTTGATTTTTCCGCTGTTCCTGTTCTCGCCGGGTTTGTGCTTCTATTTCTAAAAGCGTACAGGGAACTGAAGCCGCCAAGCGATCGCCAAAAGTTTCACTCCCCTCATTCCCCAAGGGAACATCCAGCGAGAGGGGCGGTTTCCTTACTTGTTCTTGAAATTCCGCTTGAGGATTCTTGGGATTTTTGGCACGAGTCTGCTGAGAGGAATGCAAATCGCGCACTTCATATTTCAGGCGTAATTTCAGGTTAATCCAAGCCACCAAACTCTTCTCTAAAGAAGGCTGTCTGGGTTCAAATTCCTGTATCTCATCACCCAATTTCAGCAATGTATCATCCAAAGCTTCCAAGTAATCCGGGTGCGCGGATCTCGCCAATCCTGGCAATTGCTGAATTTCGATCAACAGCTGATTCATCGCTTTTCGCCAGCTAAGGCTCCCAGATGGATGCTGACGGACTGCTTCAATTAATTTGCCAAGCCGCTCATCCCGTTCGTTCATAACAGGGAATTCAGTAAGATTCTCTCCTCTGGGTGTTGAGTCCTATCGAATCCGTCTTCGCTTTTCACAGGTTTGTAAAGTTTTGTAACAAATATCGGGGATATCCCCACAAGTTTGAGGCAGGTGCCTGAGAGATTTGTAGAGCGATACCTGAATTGATAGGAGGAGATGCCATGAATCATTTTGCGATCCTAATGCACTTTTTGCGCGATCGCCAGAAATTTCTGGAAGAGATTAGTAAAGGGATAAGACTTGAAAACAAGATTGTTTCCTTATTAATTAGTAGTTCCGCGTTTTTTGCACTTTATGGAGCAATTATCGGTTCGTTTAGTGGCGGATTGCAAATGGTTGCTTCAGCAATTAAACTACCTGCCTTGTATTTAATCACGTTGGCTATTTGTTTGCCTACTTTATATTTTTTCGATGTGATTACTGGCTCCAAGCGCAGCTTTGGACAATACCTAGCGTTGCTGTTAGCGTCTATGTCAATCATTGGTGTGATGCTGTTCAGCTTTGCACCCATTATCCTGTTTTTTCGTCTTTCCATTAACGACTATCGATTTTTTCAGCTTTTGAATGTACTGGTTTTTACGATTACTGGTTTGATAGGCATTAATGGTTTTTACCGAGGCATGATTTTTATCAATGACCAAGATTCTGATAACCCGAAAAAACGCACAGGAATGATTCGAGGTTGGTTAGTGCTATATGGCTTTGTCGGGAGCCAACTGGGATGGACACTCAGACCTTTTTTTGGAACTCCTGATAAACCTTTCGAGCTATTTCGTAATATTGAAAGTAACTTTTATTTTCACATTTGGCACGTAATTAGTAGCGCACTAGGTTTTCGTTAAGCACATAACAGGAAGCAACTGATATGCAAGCTGACTTAGAAAATTTGCAAATAACAGCAGAGGATCTTGAGAACCTAGTTGATTTAGATACTAGCACTGCCTTAGCAGTTGATATCTATAGAGGGTTGACCCTCAAAAATCCCAAGCAGATTCTATCAGTTCTCCTGACAGAAATATTGATCTTTATCTTGGTCTTAATTTTTGTTATGCCGGTGAGCCTGATTCTAATCCGCAATGCTGGAACTTTACCTGGAAATACAGATGGTGTCATCAGATTATTAACCCTAATTTCTACTATTTCTCTATTGGGGGTTTCGATTTGGAATTTTTGTTTGTGGCAACAAGTTAAACAAGTCAAATCTTTAGCTAGGTTGATAGATAAAGTCGATAAATACAATCGGGTAATTCAAGCGATCGCTCTCATCGACGAACTAGAATCAGCAAGCCGCTCACCCTCTCGGTGTAATAACCTCAGCACTAGAAAAGAAGTCATTCAGGCTTTGAGCATTACTAAAGAAACTTTGAGCAGCGCTTTACAAGCGGAAATGCTCATGAGGAAACATCGTCAATTTCTGAGCAATCATTATGAATTATTTGCAAACCTTGAAGAAAATCTCACTTCCTTGCTGTCCTTTAGCCTGAGCGATCGCGTAGATGAATATAGTTGTTTACTCAATGAATCTTTGCAAATTGGGATTAGCGTACATAAGGAATTGAAGAATTAACGAACCACATTAGCAAAGCATGGGCGTTAGCGCTTTAGGGCGCTAAAAAAATAAAACGAAGAGAGGTTTACGAAATATTCAAAATCGCTGTTGAAGAAATCAGGGCTAATGAGAATTTAATTTCGGGTTGATTGACAACCAAAATTATCAATGGTTTATTCAATCGTTTTCTAAATAATCGAAAAGTTGTTTCTAGGTATACATGCATTATGAAGAATCTGCTTCATGCCACATATCACGGCATATTTTGGTTCTGTAATATTACATTTTTGGTGGTTGTCTGCGCTGGGTATTGGCCTGCTTATACAAGTGAAATCGTTAAGGCTGCGTCGAATAGTCCGATCGAAAGAGAATTTTTCATCACCCTTGCAGTTTTGATTGTGATATCGATTATCTGTACGGTGCTGGGACTGCGGCGTTTCCGTAAGCAACCTTTACAGCTGATGCGTTTGTTTTATGGCGTGGAAGCACCCCTGTTTCTCCTGTGCCTACTATTGTTTTTCCTCAGACAGGGACTCCGCCTCCGGCTTGCGGAACTCACCCCCGCTAGCGCTTTGATTTTGGGCACAGTGGGCGTTTGTATGGTTGCTTTTTACCTCGAAGTGCTATACGGCTATGCAGAACGTCATCGAGCGATCGCATGGTTGCAAATGATGGCTCACAGTCTGATGCCGGGGGTTGGTGTGTACCTGGGGTTGCTGCTGCTATTTTATGCCGCACCCGCAGCCGCCTTTCTCGTGTACAACTTCTTCCAATTTCAGTGGGTAAGGGACTTTGGGTATATATGGACTTCCGGAAACTGGTGGATGCCCGTCTCCTTTATGCTCTTTTGCGTGAGCGTTTTCCTATCCCTGTTCATGCCTTGGATATTGGCAAGCTACTACATTCAATCTGGGCAGCGAATCTTACGTGCTTTTGCGGCTCAGCATGGGCGAAACCGCACTGTTATTGGTTCGGGGACGGTGGTGACTGCTTGGATGATTCTGTGCCTCTCATTCAATGCCCAGCCTCAGATTCAGGTATTTAAACTGTTAGAAAACCCAGCACCATCAGACAGCGAAAAGGCAGCACTTGTAGCCAAGTCCGACTTGATTCGGGATGGACTCCTGAACGCTTACTTTTCTTCTTATCGGTATCTGGGCACTTCAGAAGAAAATGACCATATCCGCGTTATGTATGAGAGCGTTTTTGGCTTACCAGAGCTGCTTTCCCAGTTCTTCCAAGACAGCTACAATCACTTGATGTCGCCGTTCTTATACAACGGTTCCCTAAGAGATATGGAAAAAGCTGGAAAGCTGTACGCCCAGTTTTTTGACAAGCCAATTCAAAAAGCAGAACGACAAGCAATTCAACACGCTTTGCAATCTAGTGGAAATTTGGACGACGCAAAGGCAGGATTGCTAAATATTAACCAGGAAAAGGTGTGGTTGCGATCGCAAAAAGTCACCGTTAAACCACAGGGCGATTGGGCAGATGTGGAACTCTACGAAGTATATGCCAACAAAACCACTGATGTTGAGGAAATTTTCTATTCTTTTTCTTTGCCAGAAAGCGCTGCAGTTACAGGAGTTTGGCTGGGCGACAGCGAGAACTTAGCCAAGCGCTTCCCCTTTAAGGTTTCGCCACGCGGTGCCGCTCAGAAAGTTTATACTTCACAGGTAAGGCGCTGGCGTCCCGTCGATCCAGCTTTACTTGAGCAAGTTGGGCCACTTCAATATCGCTTGCGAGCCTTTCCCATTCCTCCCCGTTTATCACCGCAGGAACAAGCGGAGTCAGAAGATCGACCAACCGAAATGCATCTGTGGCTGACTTATAAAGTCATGCGACAACAGAAGGGGTGGGCGTTACCTCAGCTAGGCGAGAAGCGTAACATTTTTTGGAATCAGGACACCCAGCGTATCCGCAATGGAGAAGTTTTAGCACGGGTTGGTGATGAATGGTTGGAACCTTTTTTACCAGCAACTGGGCAATATCAGCCAAGTCTGCATCAGGTTAACTTGCCAGATGGCTACCAAATCTCAGCCAAGCCGTTGGCTGCAAAAGATTACTTGATGCCCCAAGGAAAGCGGTTTGCGGTCATTGTCGATGTTTCCCGGAGTATGGCGGCACACACCAAAAAACTGACAGAAACATTGAGTTGGTTGGAACAACAGGGCTTTGCTGACAACATCTTCGCGAATAATGATGCCGATTTGTACATCAGTGCGTCTCCTGGTGCAAAACCGCAGCGCATCGATGATATCAGTCGCTTCGATGCCATGAAGATGACATTCTACGGCAGCATACAACCCAAGGAAATGCTGCGGCAGTTTACCCAACTGCGAGGGAATACGCCTTACGACGGCATCTTATTGGTGACGGATGAAAGCGGTTACGAGTTATCAGACAATCGTAAAGATGTACCAGTAATGCCTGCACCGTTGTGGGTGGTGCATCTAGGAGCGTTGCCACCTGCTTATGACGATGCAACTCTCAAAGCCATTCAAGACAGTGGTGGCGGTGTGTGTACCAAAATTTCCGAAGTTTTGCAGCGACAGGCAACGAAGGCAGCGTTAGGGTCATCTGTCGTCAGCGTAGTGGATGGCTATGCTTGGTTTATGGAAAAAGCCCCGGAGAATAGTCAGAGTGCTGATGCAACTCAAAACTCTAATACTCAAGGTTTTGAACCTCTAGCGGCGCGGCAAATGGTTTTGGGGTTAAGCAAACATCTGAAGGGAAAGCAAATTGCTCAACTTGATGCCATTCATGCGATCGCTAAAACTTACAAAATTGTCACTCCCTACTCGTCCATGATTGTACTGGTCAATGACGAGCAACGAGAGGCACTTAGAATTGCGGAAGCTCAGAAAGACCGTTTTAACCGTTCGGTTGAAGATGGAAAAGAGCAGCTGAGGCAACAGAACAATCGTTTTAACGCTAGTGTACCCGAACCGTCTGCGATTATCGGGTTGGTAGCGATCGCCTTGTTCCTGATTCGCACTCGTCAACGCAGCGTCAAACTACAATAGATGCACGTTTCGACTGCGAGAAACAGAAGGCTCAAAGGCTCACTACTATAGCCATTCAAGGGTTGGGTGCGATACATCAGTAAGGGCTTTTTGAATGCCATGCTTCTACAATGACATTCAAAAAGCCGCTACTGAACGTTAGAACCGCAATCTATTCCACCCAACCGAGAAACGCTCTATGCTCTATCGTAATTTCTCAACGCAAGCCGAGCTGGATGCTGAATATAACGTAGAAAAGTCGGTGCCAGACTTCATGGTGTACGCAGATTTCTACGTGAAAACAAGCGCTAGCGTGCGCTCTGCGTTGTCCTGCAAACTCCAGGTTCCTTTTGGCCCCACTCTAGCCGAACATCTGGATATCTTTCCAGCAGCTCAATCGGATGCCCCCATCTTGGTGTTTATTCACGGTGGCTACTGGCGACTGCTCAGCAGCCAGGATTTTAGTTTAGTCGCCAAAGCACCTGTGGAAGCGGGAGTTACAGTAGTTGTCACCAACTATGCTTTGTGTCCTACCGTGACAATGGATGAGATCGTGCGTCAGAGTCGAGCAGCGGTTGCTTGGATTTATCAAAATGCTTCTAGTTTTGGAGGCGATCGCGATCGCATTTACGTCTCTGGTCACTCGGCGGGCGGTCAATTAACAGCAATGCTGATGGCAACTGACTGGGAAGGAACCTACGGTTTACCCGCCGATATCATTAAAGGAGGCTGCGCGATTAGTGGTTTATTTGACCTGATGCCCTTTCCCTACACCTGGCTGCAACCCGCTTTACAATTAACTTGGGGAGAAGTTCTCCGCAACAGCCCCATCCTGCATATTCCCGACAAAGCCGGATCGCTGATTGTCACCTACGGCGGGGATGAATCTAAAGAATTTCAACGCCAGTCCGAGGAGTTTCTAGCAGCCTGGAAAGCGAAAGGTTTAAAAGGCGAATATCTACCCCAACCTGGTAAAAACCACTTTACTGCCATTGATGGTTTTCTGGATGTCAATAGCAATCTGTGTACTGCTATCCTCCGACAGATGGGCGTTAAGGCGTAGCGCTAATTTAGGGTTGGGTTATGAGCCGATCTCCTCTGCAAACAAAAATGCCCTCTCACCAGAGAGGGCAGCATTGCTTTTATGGATTGAGGAGTTTCATCGATACAAATAAAAGCGTAAGCCGTGGATGTGACGCGGGAGTGGCAATCAGATATCAATGTTGCGATCGCCTTCGAGTCTCGCCATTGATGCTGTTCTCGTAGCCTACGGAGGCAGTTTGGTTTGTAGAGACAAGGGTTATCGCGTTTCGCCTTCTGACGGATTCTCTTATTCAAGCGCGATCGCGTCTACCCAATCTTGATAATCGGGATCTCGATTTTCCGTAATCGCGATGAGTTTTTCTCGCAGTTTTGTAGTAATCGGTTTGCTCTCTGGTAATTGATAATTTTCAATTTTTTTGACTGGCGCAACCTTGGCAGCAGTCCCACTCAGAAAAACTTCGTCAGCGATAAAAAGCTCTGATTTATCAACGGGTCTTTCTATCGTTTTAATTCCTAGATTTCTGGCAATTGTTAGGACGCTATCTCTGGTAATTCCTTCTAAAATATCCTGTTCAAATCCAGGGGTAATCAGTTGCCCATTTCTCACTAAAAATATATTCATCCCAGAGGCTTCGCAAATTTTTCCCTGCGAATTCATCATAATTGCCTCATCAAAGCCTGACTCTACCGCCTCAGTTTTCGCTAAGGCAGAAGTAATATATGCGGCGCTGATTTTACCTCTCAGAGGCAAGCTGCGATCTTCTTGTCGATACCAGGAACTAATTCGACAGCTGACTCCTTCCGGAGATAAATAATCTGCTAGTTCAATTCCATAAACTAAAAAATCTTTCTCAACATTATGAAGCCTAGGAGCAATTCCTAATCCCGAAGTATATACGAGAGGGCGGATATAAAAAGACTTATTTGGTTGATTTTTTTTTATAAAATCAACGATAGTTTCTCGAATTTTAGAGGCTGGTAGCTCGTAGTGTAAATACTTAGCACTATCACTTAACCTTTGGCAATGACGGTCTAATCTAAATAGTAAAATTTGCTGATTATTTTGAGGATCGGGAATCCCTCTTAATCCCCCAATTGCGCCAGTTCCATAGTGCAAAGCTTGGGTAGCAATAGAAACTTTGGCTTCGTTAAAAGGGACAAATTTATTCTGAAAGTAAGCAATGGGTAAAAAATTATTCATAAGCTTAAAGAAGTTTTTCCAGATGTTTTTCGATTTGCCGATTGCGATTCTACACATTCGGCTTCCTGAACTTTCTTTCAAAATTCAAAAGGAATGTGTATTCTGACTAAATTAGGAAATTCAAGAACGTTAGTGACTATTACTATATAATGATGTCTTGATTTCGAGCTAGTACAGATTTCGATATGAATAAAACATTTTAATAGTAGGGTGGGCATTGCTCACCCTAGTACTTGGCTAACCTACTACTTGGCTAACAACTAGCAATCTCGTTACCCGCGATCGCAGACTGGGGTGATTCTGGCACCAGACGCGCCACAGCTTGCTTGACAAATCCTTGCAAGAAAGCAACTCGTTGATTTTGCTGAAACACTTTTTGCAGGGTTTCGCGCAACTGATCCAGATTCAAGGGACGCCCTTCGGATGTCGTAGCGGCTTCCTGCGCTTGGAAATATTCAATCAAGCTCAAACCCGCTAACCGGGTTAGATAGGCAGCGCTGACCCCCTGAACCGCTCCTCCGGCGACAAATGTGATGGCATTGCTCTTCAGAACCCCACCTACGGTTTGAGTCGTTAGCTCGACTAAACCAAGCTTGAGCATCAAGCTACCCATTGTCCCAGCGATCGCTTGCGCTTGTTGAATAGAGAATTTTTGCTGATATAGATTACCGAGATCCATGACGAGCTGACCGTTAATGGCAGCAGTTGCCAGCAAATCCAAGGCAGGTACAGGGTTCGCAAAGGCGGTGGCGGCAGCAATCCACTGATACTGCTCGATAACGGGAAGGGCGCGATCGCGTCTCACTTCATTTAAGGCGGATTTCGCTTCGGCTTTCAGCGCATAAGCTGCCCTCCAAGCCGTTGTCCAAACCAGCTGTTGACTTTCTTGGGCTAAAATTTGGCTTAACCGACTTGCGATCGCACTCATCTCAGGCGCTGGGGTTTCCATCCACTCTCGCACCGAACCATCTGGTTGATGCTGACGCACTTTGATGGCGCTGGGGGAAGCCGCGATCGCCACGACATCTTCTCCGTCCAGCGTTCCTTGCATTCGTTGCCGCAATTGCTGCAACACTGTGGCGCGTTCTTCAGGTAAATATCGATCTTGTTTGTTCAGAACTAGCACTGCACGCTGTTTAGATGCCGCTAGTTGCTGTAAGGTTTGATATTCCGGATCGGTCAAATCTCCATTGGTAAGAAATAGCACCAAATCTGACCTCTCCCCGATTCGGGAAGGGGGCGGGGAGGTGGGGTCAATTGCAGTAAATAAAGCGGGTGTCTCTTGCAAGCCGAGTTTTTGCGGCTGTTGCGAAACCCAGTTGGACTCTAAAACTTGAATTAAGGTGGATTTGCCGACTGACTTTCCGCCAGTGACAGCCAGATGCATCTCCTGGCGGTCGATTTCAGTCGTAATTTTGGCGAGTTGTTCTCTTAGCGGGGCATTTGCCGGATGGTTTTCTGCCTCTGCCTCTAGCTGGCTAATCGTACCTTCGGTTTGAGCGATCGCTTTTTCTACCGTTTCCCTGTCCATCTGGCTGACATCTGGCAGATGAAGCTCTTTGGCTGTCTGTTTCTGGAATAACCAGAAACCAGCGCCGAGTGCGATCGCGCCAATTACACTAAACTCACCGACTGTCCCCGCTGAGTCATGAAAACTCTGCAACAACCAAAGCGAGAATGATAGACCAATTCCCCCGACTAAAATCGGACGCCGCAAATTCACAGCCATAAATATTTAAATGTAACCGAATCGCTGCTAACCAGCCTACAACAAATCCCTGCAACCTTTTGGGATTGCAGGGATTGTTTACTTTTGTATTTGGTGGCGGGAAGTGGATTTGAACCACTGACCTTCGGGTTATGAGCCCGACGAGCTACCAGGCTGCTCTATCCCGCGTCGTTGCCAACTTATTTACTATAACGCAAATTCAAGAATGTGGCAACTACAACATCGAAAGTTCTCCAACGACATCTAGGCGCTTGAATTTGCTCAAGCTCATAAAGGTTTCCGATAGGGTTTCCGCCACCGTGGGACTAATCCAACCCATTTGCTTAAGTAAATGAATGGCAACGGCACACTTTGCCCGTCCTGCTCCATCTGCCACCTTAATTGCTAGTCCCATCCCTTCGCCAACGCGACCGATGCACTGAATCCCTTCAGCACCCCCTTTGCTGATGATTTCACCTTCGGTCAGACGCATGAGTTCTGTATCAAATAAACCTTCTCCTGCCACCATATTTGGGTGATGGGTCATGGCACGGACGATGCGCTCCATATCCAAATTATTCCCAGAGGCAAGCTGACCGTACAAGGTACCCATTTGCCCCAGCTGCATGAAGTAAGTCGGAGCGCCACAATCATCGTGGGCACTGATGAACTCTACAGCGGGCATTCGCAGCAATTCGGCAACTTTGCCTAAAATTAGCTGCTGAACGGGGTGGTTGCGCTGCAAATAGGTATTCAGAGGCCAATGCCTTGCTTGGCAAACGGCAAGCATTCCAGCGTGTTTCCCGGAACAGTTATACTCCAGCGGACTCCGTTTACCTTCTGGAATTGGACACTGAAGTGCTGATGGGTCAACATCCGAGCGCCAAAGAACGTTAAAAGCCTGTCGGACTTGGGCAGTCGTACCTTGGTGGGAGCTACAGATAATGGCTAAGTCTCGATCCGTTAGCTTGTAGCGTTCTAGGGTGCCGGTAGTCGTAATTGCCAACGCCTGGAATGGCTTGAGGGCGGAACGAACAAAAGCAGCGGTTTCCGAACTGCCTGCCACGGATAGGACGCGCCCTCGGTTGTCACAGACGACTGCTTGGGCGCGATGCGTTGATTCAATAATGCCTTCTCGCAGCAACCGAACTTCCAGTTCTGCGGATTGATTTCTTTTTCCCCTTGTCATGGGTAAGACTTTATCACTTTTTGTTAGTTGTTCAGTAGCCTGCGATCGCTTGTTCTGAGGTCGTCGGTAGACTGTGCAGCCTTTCCTTACTATCCACTACCTCTCGCTCAATGACCTAATGCCTAATGACTCATTACAGAAAATACCAAGTTAGACTACCTGCAAAGAAAAATAAGGCAAGCAAGACAAAGGTTCGCTGTAACCGCTGAAGGATTGGTTGAACTTGGTAAGTGACGATCAAGCGATCGCGTGTCAAAATTTCTTCTGGCTTTGTCCAGCACTGACCGTCATACCAACCGGATTCTTCATAAAACACTTGTTGATTCTCTAGGCGCGATCGCACGTAAGACCAACCCAAGTACAGTCGCACCAGTGCCAACACCACTCCCAAGCTCGCTCCTGCTGCACCCATGAGGATAAACTTGCTCGGATACTTTCCTGGCGCAAAGCTTGCCGCTGCCATTGGACCTGCGACGAACCAGCCGAGACCCCAAATCCAAGCCAGCTTTTTGATGTATCCTCCCAGTTCCAGCGTCACCCAGCGAAAAGACCAAGAATCCTTCAACTCCTGGTACTCATTGAGCGGTTGTTGTTCGGCGGGAACTGGGCAAACTGAAACTGGAGTTTCCATCATGTTTTTACTCTCCCATCGGCTCACGATGCTGAGAAATCGATTTTTTCAGCATGACCCCAGAATGCTTCCAGATTATAGAATTCCCGCTCTGGAGGCAACAAGATGTGAATGATGACATCCCCGTAATCCAACAGTATCCAGCTGCCTTCTGCCTTTCCTTCCACGCGCAGAGGCAGGCGTTGCCACTCCGTTTCTACTTTCTGTTCAATTGATTGGGCGATCGCTCTCACCTGGACTCTGGAGAAGCCGGTTGCGATCGCAAAGTAATCCGCCAGATAGGATACCTCTCCTACCTGTAGCAATACGATGTCAGCCGCTTTGCGGTCATCAGCAGCTCTGGCAGCCGTTAAAGCCAGCTCTTTGCTTGCTTTTTGTTTATCTGCATTCACAGCCAGTCGAGCAGAAGCATTCGCGTCGTCTCCGTTGGAGATGAATGCTTCGTTCCCAGTAGAGGAGGACTGTATCTTGAACTGTTCTGACATTAAATCCTGATTTCCTTGTTCAAAAACACCTATAAATTCCTTCAAAGTTGGTTCAACTCACAGCACTGTACTAGAGAGATGCTGAAGTTTCTATTTTAATTTTTGAAGTTTCGAGCCTCAGCTTTTTATGGCTTTTTTTAACTTTTCATTTCATTTATCCTTCATCCTTTCAGCTTCAGGTTGCTGCTTTTTGCTAGCGATTTGAAGTGCCCAATTACGGCTACGGATCGTTCGAGGGTGAATTAAGCAACGAGTTTCGAGGAGATATTTCAGGGAATAATCACAAGTTAGCCAAACAGCTTTGTAGAGATTTTGCCAAGCAACTTGTCTTAAAGCTTCTAACTCAGGAGTGTTACCTCTGCCTGGTTCCAGAGTATCAGCCAAAAACACGATACAACTCAATTCACTCATTCCTGGTCTGCCTAAGGTGTGATCCTGGATTGCCTGCAAAATTTCTTCATCAAATATTCCAAATTTGTCTCTAGCAACAATTGCACTAACATCTGCGTGCAATAAATGCGGATTTTCTTCATCCACCGGGTCTAATTCCAATCCTTCTTCTCGTGCCATTTGTAACAGCAGCGAAGGCTTAAAGTATTTTGCGAGATCGTGCATCAACCCCGCTGTCCCTGCTTTTTTCTCGTCGAGTTGATAATGCAGCGCTAGCTCAATAGACATCCGCTCGACGCCTAATATATGTTTGATTCGAGCGGCAGGGACACGATCTGCTAACCAGGCTAAGACCTGTTCGCGCATTGGGCGAGGAACTCCATAGGGCTATCGGGACAGAAGCAAAGGGCAAAGCCTAAGGCTTTGGGCGATCGCTAGTTCCCAGGATAATAAACGCTAGGCATCGCGCGATCGCTACTTCAACCCGACAACCATTTTGCTTTCATTCTAGATCAATGAAGCCTAACCTCATCAAACAGCTTCTCATACTGCTCCAAGGCGTGCTTAAAGGAGTAATTTTCGATAGCATATTGTCTGCCTTGCTGACCCAGTCTTTCCCCTTTGTCAGGGTTTTTATATAAGTCTAAAATTGCTGCTGCCAGAGCCTCAGGATCTTCTGGGGGAACGACGACACCGCCGCCGCTATGCTGCACCGCTTTAGCTGCCGTACCACTAGCAGGAACAGAAGCCAAAATTGCCCGACCGCTGGCTAGCAGCACCTGAATTTTAGAAGGCATATTGAAGGAAATCACGTTTTCCTTTTGCATCACCAACCCTACATCCGCCGCTGCCAGTAGTTCCGGTAATTTTTCGCGGGGTTGAAATGGCAGTAGCAAAACGTTTGGCGCATCCACTTTTTGACAATAAAGCTCTAGGTCTTGTAAGGCTTTATCTTCTCCCACAATCACCACAGCAATGTCGGGAATATGTCGCAGGCAAGTCGCCGCATCGATCAGGGTCTTTAAGGGTTGGGTGCGACCAATGTTACCGGAATACAGAACCACAAATTTGCCGTCGAGTTGGTGAACGGCTCGAAAATAATTATTTTCTTTAGGCAAAGGTTGTATAAAGTTAACATCAACCCAGTTAGGAATCAACCTAATTTTACTTTTTGGGACTCCTTTACCAACTAAATTATCAACAAATCCATCAGCAATGACGCTAATCTTCGTCGCTGTTCGGTAAGCAAAATTTTCCAGCTTTTCAAAGATGGCAATCATCCGTTTGTTGGTGAGCAACCCCGTATGAACTGCGGCTTCCGGCAAAATATCCTGGAGGTTCAAGACTACCGGACAGCGGTGCAACCATCCCAGGAGCGCGGCTGGAACGGAAACTGGCAGGGGCGGTACGGTTAACAAAATTACATCTGGTCGCCTGCCTTTGAGGGCATGGACTAAGCTGATCAGGACAAAGCTAGCATCCAATAGAATTCGATCTATCAAACCCGGTTTGGGGCGAATCCAGACATAATTGCGCTGAATGGCTACGCCATTTTCGAGTTCTGTTAGGTACAATTTCCCCTTATATTTCTCGTAGATGCGCCGTTGCGGATAGTTTGGCATGGCAGTGACAACTCGCACTTGATGACCTTGTGCTACCAAACCTTCCGCTAGTTCGGTCATCAAGGGGGCAATGCCGATTGGTTCGGGATGGTAGTTGTAGGAGTAAATCAATATCCGCATGATCTAGGTCTTACCAAATATTTAGCACCAAGCTTTTACCTAGTCTAATCGGGGGTTGCGGTATGTTGGTACAATCGCGCATCTTCTTTGAGGAATAATGTGGCTTTTTCTCGGTCTATTTCTCGGTCTATAAGTGCGATCGCGCTTGTAGATGAGATTTATTCCCAGTTGTCAGAAGCAGCAGCACATCTAGGAGAAAGCGAATACTCTCCAGTTTTAGCGAATTTTTCTTCGCATCAGCAAGCAATTTCGTTCGTCAGGCATCCGCGTGTAATCGAGTTCATCTGTGAATTGTTGCATAAATATCAACCCCCGACCTCCTTCATTCTCCAGGGGGTCAAAATCCTTTTGACCCACCACTTGCAACTTTGATTGCAGCTTGGCTTGCAAGTTAAACGGTTTTCCGTAGTCCCAAATCCGCATTTCCAGATAGCTAATATAGACTTTCACCTCAATCTGTATTGGGGTGGTTGGGGGCAATGAAGAATGAGCGTGGCGAATGACGTTCGTAAACCCTTCAGTCAAGGCTACCTGGGACTGCCACCATAATTCATAGGGCAGTAGCGGTAGAGTAAGTTGCTCAAACCATTGCAAAACTTCTGTTAAAGCATTTAGATCCGTCTCCACCTGAAGGCGGGATTGTGCTATTGGTTGTTCCTTTGTCATTAACAGAAGTAATTGAGGTTTCCTAATAAGCACCACTGTTTTTGCGAAATAAAATTAGGATTGTTTTAACAATTAACTTGAGGTCGTAAATCAGGCTCCAGTTCTCCTGATAGCGCAAATCTAAGCGAATCACATCTTCAAAATTGCGTACTTGCGATCGCCCATTTACCTGCCACTCACCCGTCATTCCTGGTTTCACATCTAAACGCTGCCATTCCGGAACTTCGTATCGTTCTACTTCATCAGGTGTCGGGGGTCTCGTACCGACTAAACTCATCTCCCCTTTCAGAACATTCCAAAACTGCGGCAGTTCATCCAGGCTTGTCTTCCGTAAAATTCGACCCACCCGTGTTACTCGCGGATCGTTTTCATTCTTGAAAAAGGCACCGCTGGCTTGATTCTCGATTTTGTCTTTCAGTGCTTCCGCGTTTACGCACATCGAACGGAATTTCCACACCTGAAACCGTCTTCCCATCCAACCGCAACGGATTTGACTGAAAAAAATCGGGCCTGGATCGTCGAGCTTAATCACAATGACAATGGGAATAAACAAAATTGCCGTAATCCCTAAACCCACCAGCGATCCCACCACATCAATACCACGTTTAATCCACGAGCGGACGGAAGGATGAGTCGTTGGTAGCTGAATTTCTGATTTTTTCCCAGGAGTTGTGGTTGCGCTTTGGCTTGGCGGCTCGATCGTTAAAACTTGATCCAGCCCCGTCATCGCTAACACTGCCATCACTTGAGGATGGACACCCCGAAGTACTAATTCGACTTGTTTCTCCCGCGCTAGCTTTACATTACTGACCAGCGCACCAATACCACTGCTATCAATAAATGTGGTCTGACTCAAATCAAAAACTAATTGCTGGGTATCGGCACTCTCTTGTAAGAATTGCTGACAGCTTTTCTTAAAAGCCACGGCCTCAAGAACAGTAAGGCGAGGGGGTAGCTGGACTACAGGAGTGTCGTTGAAGAACGTAATCCGAAAATCTGCATCGGGGATCGGTCCAACCATGTAAACCTAGTGCTAAGGTGCCATCTTATATTTTGAAAAATATTTGAGATTAGTCAATTCAACTTCATTAAAAGTTTTTGTAAAGAATTATTTTATTGTTTTGATATAATTCTACTTAAATCAAATTCATCGAGTGTCCATAGTAGCACTGAAATAGCGAATTGTACCAAGAATTTTTTAAACTGCTTCTAAGGGTACCAAAGAGCAAACAGCTTGGCGGTGGTTAAAAATTGTAGTTATCGTGAGTTATCCTCAGGGATCGACCGGAATCATCAATATTGACAGAATTATCAAGCGGTGAGAAGGCTGACTGGGAAACCCCCTGCTAAGAGCGATCGCCGTTGGCAGTTGTTGGCAGCACGCGCAGAGCCAAGCATCCTTCCCGCGTGGTTAATCTAGGAATTCAAGGCAGATAATGGGATTAGTAGAACCCTTAAAGTAAACCCAGTCCGGAGCGAACCAGTCGCATCTCAAGTCAGAGCAACAATGACCCCTAAAACTGCCGACTATCCCACTGCGCGGCTAATTGAAGTCTTCTCCGCCATTCAAGGGGAAGGACTGAATGTAGGCACCCGCCAAATATTTATCCGCTTTGCCATCTGCGACCTGCGCTGCCATTTTTGCGACAGTGCCCACACCTGGTTAGCTCCAGATAAATGTACTGTGGAGCAAACACCTGGTCAAAGAGACTTTGAAACCCACTCCAATCCAGTGTCTAGCTCGGTGTTACTAGAATGGATTGAACGGCAAAATCAACCCGGTTTGCACGACAGCATCAGCCTCACGGGTGGCGAACCGCTGCTTCATGCTCCCTTCCTAGCTAAATTTCTGCCTGTTTTGCGCCACTCCACAGGGTTGCCACTCTACCTAGAAACTGGCGGTCATCGTCCAGAACAACTAGCCCCGATTTTGCCCTTCCTGGACTCTGTAGGCATGGATATGAAGCTGCCTAGCGTCAGTGGAGAACAAAGGTGGGAAGCGCACAGGGAATTTCTCCAGCTTTGCCATGACTCACGGGTTGATAGTTTTGTCAAATTAATTATTTCTAGCCAAACTGAGCCATCTGAGCTGGAACAGGCATCTGAATTGGTGGCAGCAGTTAGCCCTGCTATCCCGGTGTTTTTACAGCCAGTAACACCCCTACAAATGCCCCATCATCTGCCAGTGTTTGCCCCAACCCCCGCGCAGGTTCTGGAGTGGCAGGCATTAATGAAGCGAAGTCTCAAACAAGTGCGAGTTGTGCCACAGACTCACAAAATGCTGGGTCAACTTTAGAATTGTTCATGGTTCATCAGGAATTCTCAGGAACCACGAATCCTGATTAGTAAATTTGTGTAGTTGAATAAAGAATTGATGAAGAACCGGAATACTTATGTGAAATTACTGTGTGGAAGACCGCTTTAAAGTTATCTTTAACCAGCTTTTAAAGTAACCGTCTGATGCTCGTGATAGTAAAAGTTCTGAGGCTAAGACATTATGAAAGCAAAGCATTGGCTTTGGACGGTTAGTTGCTCGCTGGCACTATCTATGCTCTCTATCACGGCAAATACCACCTCTACTTATGCCGCTTCCCTAGTTAATACTCTGGCGATTCCGGGGGAAAGTACGGATCTATTCCCGACTAATGGCGGCAATGGTGGTGCTAACATCAATCGCTTAGGTTTTTTCTCGGATCTATATTACGATCGCTACGAGAATGTGTACTACGGTTTGGGCGATCGCGGTCCAGGAGGCGGTGTACTTTCCTACGAAACCCGAGTTCAGAAATTTTCGCTGGATGTTGACCCAAACACGGGGACGATTAGCAACTTTAAGCTGCTGAAGACCATTTTATTTACTAAGGACGGTGAGAACCTCAACGGGTTGAACCCCCAGTTACTGAACGGCGATACCGGAATTCTGGGTCTTAGCTTCGATCCAGAAGGCTTTGCAGTTGCACCCAACGGCAACTTCTACGTTTCAGACGAGTATGGCCCCTCTGTTTATGAGTTCACTTCGACTGGTTCGTTCATCCGGGCCTTTGCCACTCCAAGCAACTTACTTCCTCTAGCTGGAAGCGTTCCCAACTATGTCGATGGTCGCCCAATCCTTACTAGCGGTCGCCAGGATAACCGAGGCTTTGAGGGAGTAACTCTTAGCCCAGACGGTAAAAAACTGTATGCGATGCTGCAAGACCCGCTCGTAACTGAGGGAAGTCCCGATGGACGACGCAGCCAGAACTTGAGAATTGTGGAGTTTAATACGGCAACAGGTGATAGCGTTGCCCAATATATTTACCAGCTAGAAAGTCTTGCCGCTATTAACGATCGCATTCCCGGAACTGATGACGATTTTGGGCAGAATTCTCAAGGTCGTAATATTGGCATTAGCGCCATTACCGCCCTTAATAACAATGAGTTCCTAGTACTGGAACGCGATAATCGCGGCGTGGGCGAAGCCGATCCTCTAAGTAAAGCCCCAGTCGCCAGTAAGCGGGTTTACAAAATTGATCTCACAGGTGCCACAGATGTCAGCAACATCAGCTTGATAGGTACAAATACTTTACCATCTGGCGTAATACCTGTTAGCAAGTCTCTGTTTTTAGATGTTGCAGCGCAGCTGAAGGCGAGTGGTCAAGTAATCCCTGAGAAGTTGGAAGGTTTGACAATCGGGCCTAAGCTAACGGATGGTTCCTACGCAATTATCCTTGGCACGGATAACGACTTTAGTGTGACTCAGGGGAATGCTGGTCAGCAGGATGTTTGCACAGATGGTACAGCCTTTACTCTCGTATCTATTGATAGCGGCTGTCCCGCCGGACAAAAATTACTTCCAGGCTACCTCTACTCGTTCAAAGCTAGTGCTACAGAGTTAGAGGGGTTTGTACCTCCGGAAAAAGTGCCAGAACCAGCGGCAACGGCTGGATTAATGCTACTGGGTTTTGGCGGTTTGTTGCTTAAGCGGCGGCAATAAAAAGGCAATGTAAACATTGCCCAAATTCGGGTGTACCAAAGCTACACCCGAATTTGGGGAAAGACAGGCACTCATGTAAAACAGAAGAATTCCTCAATCTCGTTACTCAGCTTACGCCTGGTAACGAAGATTTGGATGCGATCGCATCGGAAGAGTCTTTATATTGAGTCCTCGCGTGCGCCTTTGACTTTAGCTTTGGCTTTGGCAGCACTACGCTTGAGGGCAGAAAGCCGCGTTTCGTATTTGCTCCGTTGCCTTTTGTTTGGGGTTAGCTCTAGCAAAGCTTTCAAAGCGCTACCCAAACTTTTGTAGGCGTTGGGGAGGGAGTAACCAAAGCGGGTGGCAAGCGCGATCGCTTTCTCATCCGCTTCAATCATCTCTTTTACCTGCTTCTCCCCACTATTTTTTTGATACAATCTCCAGCCTGAAACGCCACACAATGCCAAGGCTAATATCAACAGCAAGCCATCCTGCACCCACAGTTCGCCGACAGCACCGCCTAAACCAATTGCAAGCGCTGCCATTTCCCAGCCATCTCTAGGGATGGTGTCGTTTTGAATTCGGGCGACTTCGTGCCAAAACAGTAAATTCCGCTGATCGAGTGCTAGCTGATCCCATTTCACTAGATCAATTTGAACCTCAATTTGATCCTTGCCAATTTCTTCACAGCGGATCAGGGGTGGATTCACTTCAGTCGTTCCTTCGACTGTTACCCAGCTTTGCAATTCTGGCGGCAGTAAGGTTTTTAACCGCCGGAGTTCGCTCATCTCAGCTCTAGCAGAAGAGGTTGCATAGGATGTCATAGTCGTCCAGCCCCAGGAAATTCGCTTTTCAATCGTAAGGTTATTACTTTGGAGTATAGCGATCTTCGTGCCCGGATTCAGATTCACTCAGATGGGAATAGTCCCCGCTTCTTACGCGCTTCCATCGCTCTCTCCAACATTTGCAGTAATCCAGGAGCTTCTTCTTGAAGGGTAAGCAGTAGCCTTTCTCCCAATTCTCGATCGCCTGGATCTTTGCCGGTTTCCATCACCTCTTTCAGTCGAGGCATCGCTACATTATCAATAATTTGAATTAAACCTGACAAACAACGGTTGAATTGTTTTTCGGTAAGACTTGAATCTTCTAAGGGAAACTCAATGATGGCACGAATTTCGCCATCGTTTGGGTCATATTCCCATTGCAGCATTTTGGTTTCCCAGGAAATGCACAGCATTGTCTGGAGGATCGCTTCTTTGTAAGGATGATCTTTAACTCCAGATATAACTTGGGGCGCAAATACCTTGAAAAATTCCCCATCCTCATCCAGCTGGACAACAATCAAGAATTCGTCTACGTTTTCAGCTTGTACACCCGTCAGAATCCGGTACGCTTCTTCGTCAATATGATATTTCCAACCTTGATTGTCTAGATACGTGGCAATCTGTCGTAAAGTAGCGCCCATGACAGCCTCGCTGCGTCAGATGGAGCAGGAATAACACGACACAGTATAACGTGCTATCTGACAACGGCATAGAGAAAGCCCTCTTTAGTTAGGGCTTGGGGCGATCGCTTGCTTCTAACGCTGTTCCGATCGGGGTTTGGGTTGGAGCTAGGATAGCGATCGCGTCTTTTGTTTCTCAAGCAATTTTGCTCCGAAAAACCCAATGCCAGATGCCTGCGGTACAGTTCAAATTTGCCTAGCGCTGGTAGGAACGACCGCCAAGATAGAGTGCTGCTGCGAGGGCGATTCCAGGTAATGTAATGACTGCTGCCAATGGAGAACGTAACCAACTCGCTTGCTCGTACCGTTCTCGATAATAAGTAGACCTAAGCGAACAGGGTTGAGCGGAACTGACTGAACCCAACAAAATGCTACTAGCGATCGCAGTGCTAGAAGCGATCGTAACCAAAGATAATTTTGTTTTCATACAGTTTTTTCTCCTACCGCGTTTTAGTGCAGGGAACGATCCTGAGCGATCGCGCAAAGTTTCATTTAATTCTAGCTGCCTCTGACTAAACTGGGGTGGAATGCTACGCAAGTGCAAAAAAAGGGGAGTGCGATCGCTCTAACTCAGACAAGCTAAAACTAAAGTGGGTTTTGTAACTGCACAACCCTTCCGGAAGGCTTTGTAGCACTTCCAGCCAGTACGTTTTCTGACACAAATAGCTTTTCCTATCTAATTCGCACAGTCAAACTACCAACTGAAAACTGAAGAACTAACAAAAACTTGGAAAGCATTTATTGATGGTGCCATACAATTAGGTTGAAATTCAGTATTACTCCTGAATCGGAGCGTCTTTGAGGGCTGTTAAAATACCCAGCAGTTTAGCTGTGTATATTGATATGAACTTAGAGCGATCGCTCATGAAGCTAGCCAATGCCGTATCTAAGCTTAATGAACTTTCATCAATGGAAATTTGTACTGAACCAAAATGTACTAAACAAGTTTCTAAACCAGGTCATAAATTGTGTTACGAGCATTGGAAGGCTAACAACACTCAAGCGTCACCCACACCAAAACCTAAACCGAAGCCTCAGCCTTCGTCTTCCCCATCGCTGTTGTCTGCTACCAGCATCAGCGAGAAACTGGCAATACCCAAGCACAAAGTTAATCCCATTTTGGCTGAATTAGGATTGTTGAGCAAAGACCAGAACGGCTGGGTTGCTACCAAGTTAGGAATTAACTTCGGTGCGGTGCAAAAAACTTATTCGCAAGACGGCACGCTATACGTTCTCTGGTCTGAGTCGATTCTGACGAATCAAGCGTTCCTCACGACTATCCAAAGTATCAATGGTGATAGTTTAGAAACAAGTACCAAGGAAGCAACCAGCGAACAAGGGTTTCGCGAGAAGTTTCGGGCTAGCGCCCAGCATCGCACCACTGATGGACATTGGGTTCGATCAAAGGCTGAAGCTCTGATTGATAATTGGTTGTATGTTTCGGGAATCGTTCATGCTTACGAACGACGACTACCCATTGAGGAAGAAGCGTACTGTGACTTTTATCTTCCATCAGGGAGAGTGTATATCGAGTATTGGGGATACGACAACGATCAAGAGTATGCGGCACGTAAGCGAGTTAAGCAGGAGCTATATCAGAAGTACCAGCTCAACTTAATCGAATTATCGGATGAACATATTAAGAATTTGGATGATTGCCTACCCAGAATATTACTGAAGTTTGGTGTAGTTATTAGTTAAAGAACTCATATAACGTGAGTTCGGGTTAAGCAGGCAAGGCAGCATCGTTGATCAGGGAGGGCTTCTTGGGCTGGTGGCAGTAGGCAATTAAGCCGGCTATCAAATTGACGGCAAAGTTGACAGGA
>NZ_JAMPKE010000043.1:0-41297 GCF_039961955.1 Trichocoleus sp. DQ-A1 | reverse complement strand
TAGCTCCGTATACGGCATACCAACTCCCAGTGTCTTGATGCTGATCTACTCCCTTATTGTGCAATCTCGATTATGAACTGGCACACTACTTGACCATTCATGCAGGAGGTCTAATGAAACGAGAGCTGGGTGAAGATTTCCCCAACTCTCATTGCCTTGATCGGGGTGTATCTGCAAAGAAACCTATAACACACCTTTAGAACTGGGGATCGTACCGCCACGACGGGGATCGACTTCGATTGCCATGCGGAGCGATCGCGCAAACGCTTTGAACGTCGCTTCAATAATGTGGTGCGAATTAATTCCATCGAGTTGGCGAATGTGCAGCGTCATCTGGCTGTGATTGACCAACGCCACAAAAAATTCCCGCACTAGCTGAGTGTCATAAGTCCCGACTCGCTGAGTCGGAATCTCCAAGCCATAGCTGAGGTGGGGGCGTCCGGAAAAATCTAACGCTACCTGAACCAACGCTTCATCGAGAGGGGCGAGGAAATTCCCAAATCGGACAATTCCTTTGCGATCGCCCAGTGCTTGATGCAACGCCATTCCTAGGGTAATTCCCACATCTTCATTGGTATGGTGGTCATCAATTTCCAAGTCTCCCGTCGCGGCTACATCCAAATCAATCAGGCTGTGAGAGGCGATTTGATGCAGCATATGGTCTAAAAACGGAATGCCAGTTTTTGCATTGCAAGTGCCATTCCCGTCTAATTTGACGGTGACGATAACATCCGTTTCGCCCGTCTTGCGGGGAACCCTTGCCATGCGAGGAGACAAAAGCTGTTCAATGCTTGGAGAAGGTGTAAATTGGCGATCGCGTGCCTGCATCGCAGATGCTCACTCAAGAAAATAAAGTTAAGTTTATTATCCTACGTTACTGAGCATTTGGGAGACGCGAAAGCCTTAAAAATGCAAAATTAAAAATTAAAAATTAGCAGAATCTTTGCTTTTTAATTTTTAATTTTTAATGTTTGATTCTTTTTACATCCCCATAATCTCGTATCCCGCATCGACATACAGCACCTGACCTGTAATGCCACTTGCCAAATCGCTACACAAGAAAGCAGCCGCATTTCCCACTTCTTTCTGAGTTACAGTGCGTCGCAGCGGTGCCACTTCCTCAACGTGATGGATCATATCCAGAATGCCACCTACCGCCGACGATGCCAAAGTACGGATGGGACCCGCCGAAATTGCATTCACGCGAATATTCTGCGGTCCTAATTCAGATGCCAGGTAACGGACACTCATTTCCAGTCCAGACTTGGCAATTCCCATCACGTTGTAGTTGGGGATCACCTTAACGCCGCCTAGATAAGTCAGCGTGACAATGCTGCCACCTTCTGTCATCAGTGGTTTTGCTGACCCAGCAAGTTGTACCAGCGAATAGGTACTAATTTCTAGAGCTTGGGTGAAGCCAGCACGAGTAGTGGTACTAAAATCACCTGATAAATCTTCCTTGTTCGCAAAAGCAAGACAATGGATCACGATGTCTAGCTTGCCCCACTTATCGCGGATGGCGTCAAATGTAGACTGAATTTGGGTCTCATTCTGGACATCGCAGGGTAAAAATAAGCTGGGGTTGAGGGGTTCTACCAACTCTGCCACTTTTTTTTCAAAGCGGCCTCGGTCGTCTGGCAGGTAAGTTACTCCTAGATTCGCACCCGCTTGGTGCAGTTGCTGAGCAATCCCCCAGGCGATCGATCGATTGTTGGCAATGCCGGTGACAAGGGCGTTTTTTCCGGTTAAATCTAGCATAAATGTCGATTTTGAAGGCAATATTAGAGGATATCCGATTTAGGGGAGTATTCAAGATCGCGATCGCCCGGAGCAAGGCTGTCTAGTACGGGTAAGGAGCGTGCCTCCTTACTCACCATGCATCCCACCCGATAGCGCAGATACTGTCAAGATATCAACATTTTCCGTCATAATCTTACTTGCCTTGAGCAGGGAGAGAACTAAAGAAGGTAGCCGGGGAAACTACTTTAAAATTTTGTATCAAATAGCACAAAAACCGCTTGGAAGTCAGTTTATCTGTGTCTAATGTCAGAAAACTCTCATAGTTGTTTTGCTATGGTTAAAGTTCCTCCGACAGAAAGTTGCAGAAGTCTGTAGGGCAGCATTTAGGAAAAAGGAAGTGGCAGTGACGCAAGATAGACCGCTAGCAGCTGTGTTCCGTCAACTGGGAGGTGGGGCGTTTCCACCCGTGGTGGAAACTTTTGAGCGGGGCAAGACGATCTTTTTCCCAGGAGACCCGGCTGAACGGGTATACTTTTTGCTCAAAGGTGCAGTAAAGCTGTCTCGCGTGTATGAAGCTGGGGAAGAAATTACCGTGGCGCTGCTGCGAGAAAACAGCGTTTTTGGAGTACTGTCCTTAATTACAGGGCATCGTTCGGATCGGTTTTATCACGCTGTAGCATTTACGCCAGTGGAGCTGCTTTCGGCACCGATCGATCAGGTAGAGCAATCGCTCAAGGATAATCCAGAGCTATCGATGTTGATGCTGCGGGGGCTTTCTTCGCGCATTTTGCAAACAGAAATGATGATTGAGACATTAGCTCACCGAGATATGGGATCGCGCTTGGTGAGTTTTCTGTTGATTCTGTGCCGTGATTTTGGCGTTCCTACCGCCAATGGAATTACGATCGATCTGAAGCTTTCTCACCAAGCGATCGCTGAAGCAATTGGCTCCACTAGGGTAACAGTCACCCGCTTACTGGGAGATTTGCGGGAGGAAAAAATGATTTCTATCCACAAGAAAAAAATTACGGTACACAACCCAGTTACACTGAGTCAGCAGTTTACTTGAAAACAGCTAGAGGCTCTGGTCAGGTTGTCGGTTAGGTTGTCGGTTAAAACGGTATGGTAGCTCAGCAGGTTATCAAGTTTTAACATTTAGTCGGGGTTGAGTTAAAAGGTCTCAGGTTTTAAGCGGATAGTTTTCAACCTTCCAACCTTTAACCTTTCCGATTTCACCTTCGATCTTTAATTCCTGTTAACCCTTTCTCTAGCCTGCAATGCGATAGGCTGTAACTGGAATGACTGTAGCAGACAATGACCGACAGTGCGCTCTTCCTAATTTTGTCTATTTTAGTGTTGGGAAGCGTCATCGCAACGGTAGGCGATCGCATTGGCACGCGCGTGGGAAAAGCACGCCTGTCGTTGTTCAATCTGCGTCCCCGCAAAACAGCTGTTTTGGTAACGATTCTGACGGGGCTAACGATTTCTGCCTCAACACTAACAATCATCTTCGCGACCAGCGAACAATTGCGGATTGGAGTTTTTAGACTTCAAGAAGTGCAGAAAAAACTCAAGACAGCAAGTAAGGATATTGCTAAAGCGAACGAGCAGAAACGGAAAACCGAAAGCGAACTTGCTAAAACCGCCGCCCAAAAAGAGCAAGTCGAAAAGGAACTCGCTCAAGCTCGCACCCAGCAATCTGTCGCTCAGCAGCGCTTAGATGCGATTAATCGATCTTTGGCAGCTGCGCTGGCTAAACAAGGCCAGACGGAGGCGCAACTAAATCAAACTCAAAGCGAACTGAGTCGGGTCGCCAGCAGCTTTCAGCAAACCCAAAAACAGCTGACCTCTGTCTCTGGGCAAGCGAAGACGCTACGTTCGGAAATCCAACAACTTCAAGCAGAACGCCAAGAATTGCTCCAGCAGCGAAATCAAGTCAGAGCTGAAATTACTGAATTCAAAGCGAAAGTGACTCAGCGCGACCAAAAAATTGCCCAGCAAGACCGAGCAATTAGCCAACGCGATGAGCAAATTCTCAAGCGGGATCAAGCCCTTGTCGAACTTGATGAGAAACTTGCTGCCTTTCGGAAGAGCCTGAGCGATCGCGATGAGCAAATTGCCCAGCGAGACAAAGCCTTATCTCTACTTGACAACAAAATTTCTCAACGAGATGAGGTGATTGCCCAGCGAGAAAATCGCCTTAAAGAACTCGAAAAACAACAAGCTTCCCTAGAGCAGGAAGTGGCAACCTTAGAACAGTATTACCAGTCTTATCAAACTTTGCGTCAGGGTAGTCTGGCACTGCTGCGCGGTCAGGTTCTGGCGGCTGGCGTTTTTCGTATTGTCGAGCCAGCCGCAGCCCGACAGGTCATTGAGCAGCTGTTACGGGAAGCGAATCGGACAGCGATTAAAGCGACCCAACCCGGTCTCAACAAGGTGGCGAACGAACGGGTCGTGCAAATTACAGAGGCACAAGTAGAGCAACTGATCAACCAGATTCAGGATGGTCGAAACTATGTAGTCCGAGTTTTTTCGGCTGGTAACTATGTCCAGGGAGAAAAGCAGGTACAAGTCTTTGCAGACGCCGCACCCAATCAAGTTGTATTCCGCACTGGTGAAGTCGTAGCAACGACATCTGCCGATCCTTCAAACATGACCGACCAACAAATTCGGCAGCGGATTGACCTGCTGCTTGGAGCATCCCAGTTCCGAGCTACTCGCGCGGGGATTTTGGGCGATACAGTTCAGGTTGGCGATAATCGAATTGTTAGCTTGATTCGGTTTATCGAGCAGTTGAAAAAGCACAATAAGCCGATTTCTCTGAAAGCGGTCGTGGCTGAGGACGCCTATATTGCCGGACCCATGAAATTAAATTTGGAGGCGGTTGAAGACGGAGAAGTTGTGGTCAGGATGTAATTTATTAGTCATTAGTGATGAGATGATGACTAATGGCAATTAACCATTTGTAAATTAGCGATTAGCCAATTCAGATGATTTTAGGGTTCGATCCAGGGCGCGATAAGTGTGGTTTAGCCGTAGTGGGGAAAGACAATTCTCTGCATTACCACCAGGTTGTACCAGCAGAAGCAGCGATCGCAACGATCCTTGACTTATGTGAAGAGTACCCAATTGATACTCTGGTGATGGGCGATCAAACCACTTCCAAAAGTTGGAAAAAGAAACTTCAGCAATTTCCAACGTCGGTGCCAATTGTCCTGGTAGATGAGCGCTACAGTACATTGGAAGCACGCGATCGCTATTGGCAAATGTACCCTCCCCAAGGTTTAGGACGCCTGATTCCCCAAGGGATGCGGAGTCTACCCCGACCAATCGATGACATTGTTGCCATCCTCCTCATCGAAAGATACATGAAGCAACGAGAGACGAGGAACTAGGAAACTCTGTCATTCTTAACTTTCTTAATTTAAACTGAACTCAAAACTCAAAACTTTTAAAGTTCCGCCCGGATCGTAAACGCATAGTCCCCTCCAGGCTCTAGCTGGTAATCTTTCTGTTCTAAAAATCGACCCAGAGGTTCCTGAATTAAAGCGCGTCCCAAAGAAGGTGTCACCGACAATTGACCCTGTCGGAAACACCACTGGAACTGCCATTCATATTCTGCCGCCGTGACTTCCCCTGCTAGAAAGCCCCGTTGCCAGGAAAGATGGGTAATTCGGACGTGGGCAGTAGTTTGAGGTAAACGCTTAGAACTCACAATCGCTGTGCCGATCAAATACCTTCATTCAGCAACAATACTAAACTTATTGCGATCGCCTTCGAGATAACATCATTCTCACAGCTGATACTGAGCTGGCACGAACCGAGTAAAAATATCCCTCTGGATATGGAAAGTGCCAGACTAGATCGGTATTGACTAGGATGAAAGAAGAGTAACATCTGAGCAAAAAAGGTGCAATTTTGAGTCGTTTATCGTCTGACCGAACCCCAAATGCCAGCCAGTTCCCTTCACAAACCCCGGACGCGACAGATTTGGATCGGGAACTAGATAACGCCATTTTGAGCTTTGATGACATCCAAGCAGAACTGAATTACAAAAAGGCGCAAAATGCTCTGCGAGACTTGGTAGATAACCTGGATCTCACTCCTCAAGAGCGGACGGGACTGGAATCCGAGATTAATGATTTGGCAACGATGCTGGAGAAGCTAGATCGCTCAGTCGTCCAGATTGCCGCCTTTGGGATGGTGGGACGGGGTAAATCTTCAGTACTGAACGCCTTATTAGGTCAGAACGTGTTTGAAACGGGACCGCTTCATGGCGTCACCCGCACCCATCAAGGTGCCAGCTGGCAACTGACTCAGGAGAATGAGACGGGAAGCGTCAGCGATATCCTACGAGTCACGCTGCCGAGTGCGGGCAATTCCCAAATCGAGCTAATTGACACCCCTGGAATTGACGAAGTAGACGGAGAAACCCGCGAAACCTTAGCCAGACAAGTTGCCAGACAAGCAGACTTGCTGCTGTTTGTCATTTCGGGCGACATGAACAAGGTGGAATACGAGGCGCTCTCGCAATTGCGGGAAGTCGGTAAACCGATGTTGCTGGTATTTAACAAAATTGACCAGTATCCGGATGCCGACCGGATGGCGATTTATCGCAAAATTCGGGATGAACGGGTGCGGGAATTGCTCTCACCGGATGAAATTGTAATGGTTGCTGCCTCTCCCCTGGTGGCGCAGGCGGTTCGCCGTCCTGACGGAACGAGGGCAGTGCAGCGACGACCGGGAACGCCCCAAGTTCTGGATTTGAAGCTGAAAATTCTGGAAATTTTGCACCGAGAAGGCAAGGCTTTGGTAGCGCTCAACACCATGCTGTATGCCGATGATGTGAACGAACAGATGATTGCTAGGAAGATGCAGATTCGCGATGAAAGTGCGAATCAGATCATCTGGAAAGGGGTGATGACGAAGGCAGTTGCGATCGCCCTCAACCCGGTCACGGTTGTCGATCTTCTCAGCGGTGCCGTCATCGACGTGGCAATGATTCTCACCTTATCTAAACTCTACGGCATCCCCATGACCCAGCCGGGAGCGGTGGGACTGCTACAAAAAATTGCCATCAGTATGGGCGGAATTAGTGCTAGCGAACTTTTGGCAACTTTGGGACTGAGTTCCCTGAAAAGTCTCTTAGGACTCTCCGCACCCGCAACGGGTGGGGTGTCTTTAGGTCCCTATCTATCAGTTGCCGTGACTCAGGCAGGTGTTTCAGGGGTTTCTTCTTACGGGATTGGACAAGTCACTAAGACTTACTTGGCGAACGGCGCTTCCTGGGGTCCCGATGGCCCAAAAGCCGTGGTAAGTCGCATTCTGACTTCACTGGATGAAGCCTCAATTTTGAATCGGATTAAGAATGAGTTGAGTGCAAAGTTAGTGAATTAAAACAAGCGATCGCTCTTTTTAAAAACAAGCGATCGCTTGTTTTTTATTACTTGAAATTCATCTAATTCGATTTATAAACACATCGATCAGTGCAACTGATCGATGTGTTTTATTTAGCTCGAATATACTTATAATAAAATGCTTGTTTTGTGCATGTTAAAGTCATAATATAGTAATTGTATTTGTCTGACTAGACGTTGTAGTTGGAGCGCGGAGGACAATGTCCTCTGCGCGAGTTCCAGAAAAGGTACTAAAAAGCAAATCAAAATATAGATATTATAAATAAATTGTAAACTCTCTTTTTTCCAACCTCTATAGCAAAAAGAATGGAAGATAAGTCTTTATTAGATGATATTAACCAAGCTTTCTCAGCCTTCAAAAAGCCTTTGATCATCCCTATTCTTCCAAAAAAGGGAGTTATTGAGGGTGAATATTTAGCGATTCAGCGAGATTTTGGTGAAGTTTTAAAAGATGAAATGAGCGACGAGCAATGCTCAATGATGATCTGTGATTACTCGCTCATTTCGGATGAAGCTTTGTGTTACTTTCTCCCCAGGCTAGCCAGAAGTGTTTTGCAAGAGAGAGGTTTTTCAGACTTATTTTGCAGCCGAATTGAAAAAATCAATGAGATTTTCCTAAATCGAGAGCAAAAAGCTATACTGAATCGCCTTATTATTACCCTTAAAGATATTGAAAAAGAATTAGAACTAGAGGAAAAGCATGAACTAGAACAGTCTTGGGCAGACTGGGAAGAGTCTTTAGGACAAAGTCAGAATGAAAATGACAAACTCTTATTGGCTATAGCTAGAAACAATATTGATGAGGTTAAAAGCTTAATTAACCAAGGGGCTAATGTAACAGAACAAGACAAGAATGGAAACTCACCCTTAGATATTGCCAAGTATAAAGGACACACCAAAATACTTGAGTTGCTCAAGCAAGCAGGTACTAAGGAATGATGGTGCGTGAGGAACATTTGAAAAGGGTGGACACGGATGCCCACCCTACGTTTAACTGACCAAGAAAATTTGTGATTAGCGAGGCGTTTTATCTTCTTTAAAGGATGCCAGCCATTCGCGGACTTGCCCAGCCGCAACATCACGGCTACCCAACCCGAAAGCCAAGGCGATCGCTACTGCAATTGCTCCCAAAAGCAGTCCAAAAGCTAAGTTAACGATATCGCTAGCAATTCCCATCTGTTGCAGCGCCATTGCTGAAACCAGGGCGATAATCGCAATCCGAGCAGTTTGTCCGAGTATCCGCGCTTGGCGAGTACCGGAACTGGTAATCAAGTTAAAGGCGAGGTTCGCGAGATACAGACCAATCGCAAACACCACCAAACCGGCGAGAATGCGACCTAATATCACCACAATGCCGCTGACCAACAGAGTCAGCGCCGGAATTTGCAGAATATTGGTTGCTGCTACTGTCGCAAACAGCATAATGCCAACCAATACCACAATCCCGGCGAGTTCTGACGGGGTGCGGGTGGGAGGCGTCGGTTCCTGAAGGATAGTTTCTTGTCCGGTAGGCGGTACCTGTGCCTCTGGAGCCGGAGGTAGAATTGGCGTGGCGCGGGTGTAAGGCTTAGATTGGAGTCCCAGCCAGTAGAAAATATTGTTGAATCCGATGCTGGTGAGGATGTTGGTGACTAACTCGGAAACAAAGTGTCCAACCACATAAGCGATGCCAAGAATCAACGCTGCGGTAAAGATTAGCGGAATCGCGTTGAGAATCTGGGTCAACATGGCGATCGCTGGAACCGAAATTGCTGCAATTCCCAAAGCATTGAGAGCAGCGATCGCGGTGGGGATTAAAATCAGAACAAAAACAATTGTCCCGATCAGCCAAGAAAGCGTTTGTCCGCCGGTTGCCCGTGAAATTCCAAATCTCGCACCCAACCGATCCGTTCCGGTTGCTGTCAGCAGATTCGTAACAATCCGCCGCACCACCTGCGCCAGCAACCAACCTGCTGCACCGATGACGATAGCCGTCAAAATATTCGGTACTGCTGCCAAAATTTGATTTAGCAGGTTATTAACCGGACCCAGTGCCTGCTGTAGCTGTAGGGCATCTAAGATCAGCGGTAAAAATAGCAAAAAGATGAACCAGTACAGAGCGTTGCCTAAGGTATCGCTCAGAGAATACTGGTTTGTCCTTGGCGTCGTACCCCCCGGCGTCGTATCCCCCGGTGCCGTACCTCCCGTTTGCTCGCCCAAACGTTCGTCTAACCGCAGCGCCCGCAGTCCCCGCGTTACCACTAGCTTTGTCAAGGTTGCCAGTACCCAGGCAATTCCTAACAGAATCGCTGCACTAACGAGTTTGGGGATGAACTGAGTAACTTGCTCTAACAGAGTGTTAAGAGGGCCAGCAACCGCTGTTAGTTTTAACGTCTGTAAACTAGCAACGATGGCAAAGAGCATAATCAGCCAGAACACCACGCTGGAGATCCATTTCTCCACAGGTGGCCCTTCTTCAGCCCCTTGGCGACCCGTAATCCAAGCTGCTAAACGATTATCGATGTTTGTGCGATTCAGCAGTCCTCGCACCGCCGCCGCCGCCAGTGAAGCCACGATCAAGCCAACGACTAACGCTAGGATCGCCTTAATCAGATCCACTAGCGAATTGCCTAGGTTGAGACCCAGCCCTGAGATAATACTGTCAACCGAAAAATTATTGGTTGCGGGAGCGGTTTCAGCCGCCGGTACGGGTGTACTCTGCGCTAACAACCCGTTCAACCTGAGTGGCACCTCTCGAAAGAGAGTGAGTGTAATTCCTTGCCAAGTTCCATTCATGGTGTTCTGAGTTAACGTCGGATGGGCAAATATACAAAAGTTACGCTGCTAAGCAGGAATCGCCAAGACTTATCCTACACGCCGATCAATTCTCTAGCTGCTGATTGGAAAATAAAAAACTGACTAAAACAGGATGAGATAGATATAGACCAACGTTCTCAGTTTTTAATCTATCTTTATAGATAAATAAGGCGAAAAAATCGCAAATATCCGACTTTTAGCGGTGCTTCCCGATTTGCGTTTCTGTAGCGTTCGCTTCCAGTAAGCTGTATAGTATGTCTCCTACTGAAGTTTTCGAGCAATCTATCCAAATCAATGCTAGTGCAACGGTGGTTGAGCGCTGCATTACCGATCGTGTCTTAATGCATCGATGGCTGAATCCGGCGTTGCGGTGCGAACCAGTCGGAGAGTGGCGAACAGATGTGGGGAGTCAAAGTCGGTTTATTATTCAAATTCCCTTATTGCAACCCACGCTCGAAACGGTGGTTGTGGAGCGAGAACCAGGGCTAATTGTCTGGGGATTTGAAGGATTTTTCAAAGGACGCGATCGCTGGGAATGTCAGCCAGAGGCAACGGGAAAGGGCACACGCCTGCTGAATCGCTTTGAGTTTGAAATTCCCAGTCCTTTCGTGCGTTGGGGTTTTAATACCTTCGCCGCTGCCTTGACGAAAGCCGATATGCAAGCTCAATTGCGACGTCTCAAACGAATCGCAGAAGAGATGGATCGCGAATAAGTAGCGAATAACTAATAGATATCTTGTTCGATTTGTGTCAGTAATTGGCGAATCACGCCAGCATCCTCCGCATTGGGAAGTATCGCTAGATAAATGTTTAAATCTTGGGATGCTTCTGACCAGCGTCCCATTTGGAAGTAGAGAAGACCGCGATCGCGCAATTCCATCGGTGCATCTGGGAACAACAGCAAAATCCGTTCCACTGTGGCAAGTGCTTTTTGTAACTCCTGGCGGTTCAGGTAAATCATTTTCAGATTTGTCAGCATCCGCGTCAAAAAGCGCCGAGAACTCACGGGTTCTACGAAAGTCGCTTGCAGTTGCACTGACTGTTGGTAAATCTTCGCAAGTCTATCTCTGCAATCTTGCTCAAACAGAATCTCGCCGCGATGGAAGGCATCCACGAAGATTCCTACATCCTCAAACTGTGGGCGAATCAGGAAATGCCCCGGCATCCCCACCCCAACCATCGGAAAATCAATGCGTCGTGCAATCTCTAAATAAACTAGCGCTAGGGCGATCGGGATGCCAGTGCGCCGATCGATTACATCATTTAAAAAGCTATTGCGGGGATCGTAATAGTTCTCGTTATTTCCAGTAAAACCTAAGTCGTCGTAAAGATACTGATTGATAGTTTGAATCACCCGCAGGGGATATCGTTGGGCAGGTAGGCGTTCTTGTATCTCCGCTGCCATTGTATCGAGGGCATTGAGGTATTCATCCGGGTCGAGGTCTGGATATTCTTCCTGAGCAATGTCCAGAGCAGCTTTTGCCAGATTAATTTGCTCATCTGGCTGATTAATTTCCTGATAAAAGGATAGGCGACCCAGTGGCAAGTTCATGGCAATTCAATTGTTTAGCGAAACTCTTCCTCTGATTGTAGAAAACAACGTGCTATCTCGCTTGTAACTAAAGGATAATTAGTAACTTAGCTGTGCTAGCCATCTAACTACAAATCGGTGAGCAGCCTTGCCTTTCTAAGAATAAATGTTAGTACGGTTTCTTCCCTAGAAATAATCTCTGCGGCAATTTCCATTCCTGGTTGAATCGGATAGGGGCGATCGCCTTTGATCAGATTTATTTTTTCTGGCTGGATGGTTACTTCGTAGGAGGGCGGAACCGCAGGAGCGTTGGCGTTATTATTTTCAGGCGCGATCGCATCGGGTGCGATCGCGCTCACTTTTCCGGAGAGAGTTCCATAATCGGGATAGGGATAGGCAGAAACCCGCATTTGTACCTTTTGCCCAACCGCCACTTTCCCGATATCCTGAGCCGCTACCCGCGCTTTCACGATGAGTGGCGTGTTGCTGGGAGCAATTTGAGCAATTGGTTCGGCTGCACGCACCACCTGAGAGGCATTTCGCAGTTCTAGTTTGAGGATGGTGCCAGATGCTGGAGCACGAATCACGCTTTTTTGCAGTTCCATCCCGATTTGTTTGAGTTCGCGGGTGTCGCTGTTGAGTTGATTTTGAATTTCAATTTGACGCTGAATCAGGGTTTTTCGTTCTTTGTTCAATGTTGCTAAGGTAGATTCACCCGTTGCTCTTTCTTGAGCGATTCGCTCGTTAGCAATTACTACGGGTGCCGCACTGGGATTAAGCATGGCTTTTGCCCGTTGTAGTCTCGCTTGCGCGGCTTTGAAAGCTTCTTCTTTTTCCTTGATTTGCAGTTGAGCGATCGCGCCCGTATTTGCTAGCTGTTGATATTGATTCATCTGCACCCTTGCTAAATCCACAGATGCCTGTGCTTCTTGCACTTCTGCCTTCGTTGTAATTTGCTTTTCTTGATAGTCTCGTTGATTGCGACCCAGATCCGCTTGCGCTGAGGCAATGTTGCGATTCATCAAGTTCCACTCTGCCTTTTGCTGGCTGTCAAGGGCACTGATTTGAGCTGCGATTTGACTCAGTTGCTGTTGGTTATTCTGGATATTGCCTTGCAGTTGGCTTTTTTTCGTCTGGAGTTGGGAATTATCCAAGATAGCGATCGCATCCCCTTGTTTCACGACCTGATTTTCTTTCACAGAGATGCTTTTAATCGTTCCTTCTGTTGCAGCTTGCACGATTCGCAGCTCACCTATAGGACGCACAACGGCAGCAGCTTTAACAGTAATGTTGTACTGCGTATAAGCGGCAAGCATCACAGCTACCCCAAAAGTACCGACTAAAAACAATCCCCCTAGCGTTGTCCATCGGCTGATGGGAGGAAGAAATTCGTCGCTAGAGACTGGGCGGAGAAAGTCGGGGTTGCTGTCACTAAGCATGATTGTCCCATTCAGTGAATGAGTGTTTTCTACTATGATTGCATTTACTTTAAATAAAATTTAATTTCTTTGCCATCGTTTAAAATTTGAGCAGTTAATCGCTTTTTCCTAGCGCAGCCTGTTGTCTGAAATTTACACAATACTTTTTGTTGATTTTTTAAAATTATTAAATTAATTAGGAGTCGCGTTGGTTGAAAGCGTGTTTGTTTTGATGTAAAACCCTACCTCAGAGGGGTACGGTCATTTAAGCTACCGAGTAAAACTCTAATTAGTTAACAACAATACACTTGAAAATTTAGGAGGATTTTATGCCCCATCCCTTTGATCTAGCGCTTTCCGAACTGGGAACGGTGGAGTTCAATCTTCTAGAAGAACTCACGGATGAGGAAGCTGCCACCATTACAGGCGGTTTTCACACACCCACGACACCTGGCAGCATACCGATTGGAGGGAATGTTGTCACTCCACTGGAAGTTAACGATGAGGGGGGGTATTTTATCACCCTGTGGCTTGGTGAAGAAGGTGGTTATGTAACGATCCCAGCGACACTCCCTGAAGACGGAGGCAACGGACTGCAATAACCTTATTGAAAGTAATGTCCGATTAACTTTTTTTCCTGAAATCATTGATTATTAAGGCAAAATTGAGCTGGTTCTTCAGGTAGAATCAATGGAATTGGGGCACTTTTTAAAGAAAAGCTGCAATTCTATATTCTTTTGTAAGTAGTCTCTAGAGCAGTTTTGCTCTATCGCATCTTTTTTATTTTGCCTAAAGGACGGAACTGGAATCTGCAAGGCATCAAAAACGTGTTTTGGAAGAAATTTTCTGTGATAAGAATCCTTCATTAAAGGATTCTTACCAGCAATAGATTTTCAAAGGAATGCGATGAGTACCTTGCGATCGCTCTTTTCAAAAATGCTGCGTTTATTACTTGATGGCAAAGAAAAACTCGTGGCTTGAGCCTGGGTTTGGTCAACCATGAAAAAACCCACCCTAATTTTAAAATAGGGGGGTTGCCATGTGGTTTGACTGAATAGTTGCAGCGAATAAATTGACGATTTAACTGCTAGTAACTGTTAAATTTCCTCCAGTTCCAGTCAAAGTTCCATCCACGATTGATATTGTTGCTGGTTCTGTTAGTTGAGCTGTATAGCTGGTATCGTCAATCGTGAAACTGATGTTAAATGGACTGAGATTGAGAGTGCCATTGGGAATCTCAGCCTTCAAATCGTCAAAGTCAAAACTGAATAAATCTAAACCTCCAGCCACTGCCTCTTGTTCCTGTTCGGATAGTTCTGCAAACAGGGATTGGTCTTGAGGTTGCATTGGTTGGTTGTTTGCACCTACAGTCATGATGTTGCCCTCAAAATAAACTTTGAAGCGTTGGAAACTTGTGCCGTGCTTAAAACTTACGTAAATAAAAACAGCTTTTCCTCCCACTTTTGGGAGATTAGCATTTGATACCGTTGGTTGTAATAATGCAGTCGGCTTTGTGTGCGTAGTCGGTATGGGCAACTTTTCGCGATCGCTTCTAACCGGCGAAGTCAACGAACTGGATGACGCCTCGCTGTCCATTGGTTAACCATTGAGGATCTTCAGCAGAAAGTGTTTTTATCTGAGTTGGCTGTAAACCTGCCACCAGTTCCGATTTGAGCGTGCGGAGTGCTACTAAGGGCGCAGGGAAGTAGCACGCAATGTCTTGAAAAGGGGTGGTAAAGTCCCACTGGCGATTGCCTAAACAGCGGCGGTAGTTAGCATCTCCTTTAATAAAAATTAGGCTGGCGGGTGCTAACTCTTGTCGCAAAGCTTCGGGCATTTCCCAGAAAGGCAAGGGCATTGTCCAAAATAAATCGTCATAGCATCGCAAACGACCGGAAGCGATCGCGTCTTGCAAGCGCAGAGAAAGCGATCGCACTTCCCCATCAACGTCAGCAGCCAAAACCTCTAAAGTGTGGTGCAGATCCTGAATGGTCGCATCAGAAACGAAGATAGGATACCGCTTCAGGTGCAGGGAAATCTCAGCCGCCTGAGTGGTTAGCAGAAAATCTGCCAAGCACAAATCGCAGACGAGTTCAAAACCAGCATTATCGACGATGAAGTCAATTCTTCCCCCATCAAGGCTGGCAATCCTGTCCGCAATGATGGGTGTATCATCGACCAAAATATGAGCCTCTTCGTGCTGAATTTCCTGACGGCTGCGATCGCTTTCTCCAGCCTCAATAGGCCAAAGGCTGAGATCGGCGCGGTTGCCCCACAGTGAAAAATAGAGCAGTGGGATTAAACGAGTATGGCGATCGCTTGTATGATGCCCAATCCTAGCGGCGATTGCCCGGATTGAATCCATTGCCGTTTCTAAACCCAAGCGTTTTTGCAATCCGTAGGGATCGACGCCTTGGCTCGATCCTGGCAGAAAGTAATCGGTTGCTTCCACGATACGCCGGAAAAAGTATAACTCGGCAAACAACCAGGGAATGTCTATCCAGCGCTTCCCTAGAAAAGGTGCTAAATATCTCGTCCACGCAGCTAAATCTGGGCCATTGTCATCTTTGAGCGATCGCACGATTCCATGCGGTAAGTCCCGGATCAAGGTTTCCAGATTGTCTACAATCGATGCCGGAAAATCGTTTTCAGCAATCACGCGCTGCGCGATCGCAGGCATTCGCGTCAGAAGCGTCATGTTCGCAAAGGAACCTTCCTCCGACATCATCAGCGGTGGAGGAAGCGGTAATCGAGGCTTTAAAATCTGCTGTACCATCACGCGATAGAGAAGCGCTGACCTGTCGGTTCGCACTTCTTGTCAGGTGTTCACAGTAATTGTACTGAAACAGCAACAATTGACTCTAAAATCTGGTCGCATCAAGCTCAGTAAGCCAAAAGCTGCAACCTTGAGAACTCTGCCGATTAGGATGGATTGGGAGTATTTTTTGCAAATATCCATGACCCTAACCGAACAGATTCTATCTCAGGTACCGGGAAATCCTCTCTTTGGACTGCGTAAAGCTGATAGCCTCTGGCAAGCCATCAAGGAAGACACTACACCAATTCCGATAGTAGTAAAAGAAAGCCAAGAGCTTCTGGGAAGCGTAGACTGGGACGTGGTGATCGGCGGCGGCACTTTGGGAATTTTCATCGGTGCTGCTTTAGCTCAGTTGGGGTGGCGAGTTGCCTTAATTGAAAGAGGGATATTACGCGGTAGAGATCAAGAGTGGAATATCTCCCGTCAAGAGTTGGAGGTATTTTTAGAACTGAATCTGCTGACTGAAGCCGAATTAGAACAAGCGATCGCAACCGAGTATAATCCCGCCCGCGTCAGCTTTTTAGGAGGTGCTGACGTTTGGGTGCGCGATGTCCTGAATATCGGCGTCGATCCCGTTTTTCTGCTAGACACGCTCAAATCAAAATTTCTCGCTGCTGGCGGACAGTTGTTTGAGAATACCCCCTTTGAAGGGGCAGTTATACACCCAGATGGCGTCAGCGTGGAAGCATTAAGCAGCTTGAAAACACGGTTGTTCATAGATGCGATGGGAAGTTTCTCGCCGATTGTTCAACAAGCGCGACAGGGAGAAAAACCAGAAGGCGTTTGCTTAGTCGTGGGTAGTTGCGCCAAAGGCTTTCCCCGCAATGAAACCGGGGATCTGATTGCAACTTTCACCTCGATTCAAAATCAATGCCAATACTTTTGGGAAGCTTTCCCTGCACGAGATGGCAGAGCAACTTATCTATTTACTTACCTGGATGCTGACAAAAGTCGTCCCAGTTTGGAATTTTTCTTTGAAGAATACCTGCGCCTGCTTCCCGAATATCAAGGCGTGGAAGTGTCCCAACTGCAATTTCAACGGGTGCTGTTTGGCTTCTTTCCCTCTTACCGCAACTCATTAAAGATGCCTTGGAGTCGCATTCTGCCGGTAGGAGATAGCAGTGGCAACCAATCTCCCGTCAGCTTTGGTGGGTTTGGAGCAATGGTGCGGCACCTGAAACGGTTAACAGAAGGCATTCACGAGGCTTTACAAATAGATGCGCTCAATAAGAATGCTTTGGCACTTTTGCAACCTTATCAGCCGAATATTGCCGTAACCTGGCTGTTTCAAAGAACAATGGGAGTGGGAATCGAGCAAAAAGTTGACTCAAATCAAATCAACCAGTTGCTTTCTAGCGTATTTCAAGCAATGGCACAGCTGGGAGACGAGGTATTACGCCCATTTTTACAAGATGTTGTCCAGTTTCCCGCTTTATCAAAAACCCTGTTAAAAACAGCCGTCACTTACCCCGGATTAGTGGCTCGAATTATTCCCTTAGTGGGAATCCCGATGCTGCTAGATTGGATGGTTCACTACCTAAACTTGGGAATTTACACGGCTTTATATCCTCTAGCAACCGCCCTGCAACCGTGGACGAAGACGTTGCCACCCCTGCCTCGATACTACTGCGATCGCTTCCTCCAAGCTTGGAAATATGGCTCCGGAGGCGATTATAGAAGCCTGAAGAATCTAGGGTGAAGCCCTTCGGTAAGGGTAAAAGAAACCATAGAGGCAAGCATGATGAAGCCTAAAAGAGGAAATTTTACACTTGATACTTCACGCTTGAGACTTCATCCTTTATCCTTAGGTAAACTCTGGCATCGCTTGAGCATTACCAGCAAGTTTACTTGGGCAGTTGTGGCGCTGCTGCTGCTGATTACACAAGTCGCGATGACGAGCTGGCTGTCGCTGAATGCAGTGGTGCGAGAGACAGAAGCGGCGATTCTCACCAGCATTGAGGTGCAGGCAAAAGTATTTCAGATGGATGCCGCCTTACAGGACGCCCGCCAACTGGAAAAAGACTTTTTTTTGAGCTGGCCTTCTATGGGATTTTCCAGCGCTAGCCAGGATTATGTCCAGGCGCATCGGGAGCAAATTGACAAAGCCCTGGATATCAGCAGCCAGTTGCAAGAGTTACTCAATGGTGGGAAGGTTAGCGATGCTTTGCGTCGGAGCAATCCGGAATTGGTGGCTTATGTAGAGCTTGTCGAGCGCTATGCTAGCAGCTTTAAAGAAGCTGTGGCGTTGGTGGGGACGCTGGGAATCGATGATGTGGGGGTACTGGCGCGGTTAGAGCAAAATTCGCGGCTATTGCACGACACGCTGCAACTCTCTGCCAGTTCGGAGTTGATGATTTTATATCGGGAAATGCAGTCGGTGGAGAAAGAATATCTCTCCAACCGTCAGGAGGACAAAATCCAGGCGGTGTATGAGGCGGTGGAACGTTTGCGCCAGGGAATTCAACAAGCACCCCAACTCAATGCCACTCAGAAGGCGGCGGCGTGGGAGTATCTGAATGCTTACGAGTTAGCGATCCGAGAAATTATCAACCTCGACGCTCAAATTAGAAGCAAAATCAGCACTTTTGACGAGCAAGCGGCAAGTGTTTCCACTAAAGTAATTGGGTTGGCAAATGCTGACGTACAGCGATCGCGCCTTGAAATCGCCCGAACCAGCACGCTAGCTACGGTACTGCAAGCGATGACAGTATTGACGGCGGTGTTGCTATCTGGAGTGATTGCGAATATCTTCGCCACTGCTTTAAAAAATTTGCAAGCAGAACAGGAAAAATCTGAGCGTCTGCTGCTAAATATCTTTCCAGAAGCGATCGCCCATCGATTAAAACAGGAACAGCGCACGATTGCGGAAAACTTTGCCGATGTGACGGTATTGTTTGCTGACATTGTTGGTTTTACTGAGCTTTCGGCTCGGATTTCCCCAACTGATGTGGTTGAGTTGCTCAATCAGATTTTCTCAGCCTTCGATCGACTGGCAGATCGCCACGGTTTGGAGAAAATTAAGACAATTGGAGATGCTTATATGGTGGTAGGAGGACTGCCAATGCCTTCAGAAGATCACGCGGAAGCGATCGCGGAAATGGCACTGGATATGCTGGAGGAAATGACTTGCTTAAGTACCAAGATTGGTGAAGCGTTGTCTACCTCTCGCCCTCAACACTACACCATCCGAATTGGGATTAATACGGGTCCCGTCGTTGCAGGTGTTATTGGCACGAAAAAGTTTATCTATGACTTGTGGGGCGATACGGTAAATATTGCTAGCCGTATGGAATCCCAAGGCATTGCGGGTTGCATTCAAGTGACAGGAGCAACTTATGAACGCTTACGGCATAAGTACCAGTTTCAGGAACGGGGAACTATTCAGGTAAAAGGTAAAGGGGAGATGAAAAGCTTTCTCCTCAAAGGCAGACATCAAGACGATTCACGATAGATGAATGGTACTGATATATAAGAGCCTTGAAATAAATCTCTCACCTTAAAGCTAAAGCTTAAAACAGGTTGAAAGCCTTTGTTTCCCCATGATTCGGGCCAATTTCAACTGAATTTCGCTCTTATCCCTAACTTTAGTTCAGGGCTGAAGTTAGCGCGATTCCACTATAGATTTTTGTAGAAGACTTGCGATTCTCACGTTTTTCAGGACTGCGAACAAGGCAATCTCTAAATATTTCCGGCTCAACTCGAAAAAGCGAGGTTAAGGAATGTAGATCATCCCCAGTTTATTATTAAACCTCTCTTGGCTCTGAGTCAAAAGATCGCACCATGATTAAACAAGAATTTCAAACCACTCACTACTTTACCGTCTTAATGGGGCTGCTACGCGATCGCCAAGGATTTATGGAAGAAATTCGTCAAGGCGTGAGACTTCCCAGTAAAATCACCTCTCTACTCGTTTGTAGTTCCCTCTTTTTTGCCGCCTATGGCGCAATTATCGGTTCATCTCATAGCCTTTTACAAGCATTGTCCTCTGCTGTTAAACTTCCCTGCTTCTACTTAATCACGCTGATTCTTTGCTTGCCAACTTTATATTTTTTCAGCATCCTTTTTGGCTCAAGCAAAAGTATTGGACAGTATTTCGCCATGCTTCTGACCTCTGTCGCCGTGATTAGCGTTCTAGAATTTAGCTTGGCACCCGTAGCGCTAGTTTTTCTGTTGACCGCCCACAACTACCAATTTTTTGTATTGTTAAATGTGGGTATTTTTGCTCTCACCGGATTGACTGGCGTCACTTTCCTCTATCAGGGAATACAGTTTATGTCCGTACAAGATAGCGAATCAGCACAAGAAACTCGTACCAGAGTTCTGAAATTTTGGTTAATTCTTTATGCTTTAGTTGGCTGTCAATTAGGTTGGACACTCAGACCCTTTTTTGGAACTCCTGGACAATTTGTATTGTTTCGACCGATGGAAGGGAATTTTTATCTGAGTATTTTCAAAGCAATTGGACACCTTCTAGGTTTTAATTAAAGCTGCACTCAAATAGCACTTGTCTACGTTCAGGATTGTCCATCCTACTTAGCTCGGTCTTAGCTAAAATATCGGAATTCTTGTTTGGAGGCAGTACATAACCCCACCCCTGCTTCTCTTCTCTTTCAGAGAAGGGGTTAGGGGTGAGGTTACGAGTAGATATCGAAACAAAGTGAGAACTGCTATATATATCGATAGATAGTTGATAGTTGTAACTTCTGTAGTAAATCGTTACTGTTTTTAAGGAAAAAACTTCGGCTAGATAATATTAACAAGTGATTCTGGCTCACGATTAATATCAGAAAATGATGCGATCGCTTGCAGGATCGCGCTTAATTCACAGAAACTTCATTTAAAGCCCCTAAATTATAAATTTAGAGTAAAGGATTATTTCATCGGTGATAATACGGATAGCAATATCCTCAGATCAGCGGTGAAATCTACTCATTTCAGTGGCGAAGCTACAGTTCGTTGAATTTGGATGTTTGAGTGTAGGGTAGGGAACACGGACATTTTGCACCTTACTCTGGGAACTGGGAAGGCAACAATCCATCCACCCCTCGTTTCTAAGCGTCAGCCTAGAGAACGAGAGGAATCAAGGCAGAGCTTTGATTTGGTAGGTGCAAGATGTAAAGTATCTGGAATCAGGATTGATTAGGAATTCGAGAGTTCCTAGTGTCATACATCGGCTTTATGAGATGTATGAGAGCGATCGCTTCCAGTTATGAAGTTTTTAGAAGCTTTGTCTCGCCCCTGTAAGGTGTTGCAGGTTTGTTAAGCGATGAACGTTTTTGGAAGTGGTAGGTAGGAGAAACAGGTAGCAATGACAATTAAAAATCCCGCAACTACTAATTTTTTCTGTCTTCTGTCTTAAGTACCATCCAAAATCTCCTGAGCCAATTTTGGCGTTAAAGCTCAAAGACAACCTGCATTCTCATGCTAGTCCAACCCGCAAAAAAATTATAAACATCGGCTTTTTACTTACGAGATGGTCATCAAAGGAAACAAACTCATGAAAAAAACTCTAGCCGCCCTTACTGTTGGCTTTACCTTAGCGATGGGAGCCACTTCTGCTAACGCCGTTCCTCTTTACGACGGCGTATCACAGCCAAATCAAACGCCCGCTCAACAAGGATGGGAATATAAAGAAAATGCTTTTAAGTCTCCTGTACCGACTGCAACGCCTTCCACTGAAGGCACTATTTTGAATACGGGTAATACCAGTAATCAAGCAGGCTACTTCAAAGTATCGCCAGTGCTGCTTGACCGCAGTACCGGATATAGCATCAGTTTCAGCGTCAAGGTGAGTTCAGAAACTCACCTCAACAACAATCGTGCAGGCTTCAGTCTGATTGTGATGAGCAATGGCGTCTCTGGTGAAACGCAACCTTATGGGCTGGAATTAGGTTTCTGGCAAAATAGCATCTGGGCGCAAAACGTTGGTTTTACTCAAGGCGAGAAAGTAACTTTCAACGTCCAGAAAACGATGAATAACTATGTATTGTATGTAAAAGACAACCAGTATCAACTGTTTATGAACGGTTCTACCTTTCCTGTTTTGCAAGGCAATCTGCGTCAATATACCGGATTTACACCGCCTCCCGGATATCTCAACCCTTACACAACTTCCAACCTGATTTTCTTAGGCGACAACACGACATCCGCCACGGCGAACGTTACCATAAAAAGCCTCTCCGCATCCTCTGCCAGCAATGTTAACCTCACCAATGCCTCTGTAAAATAATCATTTCACTTTAGGGAATCAAAAAGTCCAAATGAGCGCCAGTTTGGGCTTGTAGCTCCTCCAGAGAACCTTGCAATTTCAAGCGACCTTGCTCCAGAAAAACAATCCAATCAGCTCGATTAATTACTCTGGGGCGGTGGCTAATTAAAATGGTGGTTCTGCCTTGGCGGTGAGACAGCAACTGCTCTAAAACTTGCGCTTCGCTCACCGGATCGAGTCCCCCCGTGGATTCATCTAAAATCAGAACTGGCGGCTCGTTTACAATCGCTCTGGCAATTGCTAATCGTTGCCGCTGTCCGCCAGAAATATTTGCCCCGAATTCACCCAAAACGGTTTGATATTTGTCGGGTAGCTTGCTGATAAATTCATCTGCACCCGCAATCTGGCAAGCTCTCACAATGTGTTCAAATGCAACGTGAGGGGAACCTAAGCGGAAGTTTTCCACAATTGAGCGACTCCAAAAGTGAGGCTCTTGAGGAACGAGAATCACCTGTTGTCGCAAGCAATCAAGTGATAAATCTTGCAAATTATACATGCCAATGCGGAGATTTCCAGAATGTGGTGAATATAATCCAGCGATTAACTTCGCCAGGGTGCTTTTACCGCAGCCAGATTTACCAATGAGTGCAATAACTTTTCCTCCAGGAATTGTTAGCGAAAAATCTTCTAAAAGGTCAGTTCTGCCAGCGTGGTGGAAGTTGAGATTTGTGGAAATAATATCTGCATCTCCCGGAATTTTAGCAAAGGGTCTTTTGTCATCAACCGGATTTTCTGGTGTAGAGTCAATTACTTCCGTAAGACGTTGGGTGGCGGTTTGAACGCGAGTGAGTTCATCGACAAATCCCACGACTGCCCCAATAAACGCTAGAAAGTTTCCATTCATGCCGTTAAAAGCTAACAGTTGCCCAATAGTTAATTCTTTACTAATCACCAAGCTACTGCCAAACCAAAGTAAAATGACGCTACCAATACTAGAAACTAATCCAGAAAAGGTACTGTTGATAATGACAATCTGAATTGTCCGGAAGGTGATATTAGCAAGGCGACCGAAGCGACTCTGAAATTCTTCCCAAAATTGCGGTGCAGATGTAGTCGTTTTGAGCGTCAGTGCCCCTTTAAAAGTCTCAACTAAAATGCCTTGATTTTCTGCTTCTAAGACTAATAAGCTCCGAGTTTTTTGTTGCAGTGTCGGTAGGAAAATAATTGTGGAAATTGTCATAACAACAGCAATGCACACAGCAACACTTGTTAGTTTGATGCTGTAGAACAACATCAAACTAAAAGAAACGATGGCAATAAATAGCTGACTCGGCAAGCTGACAACGACTTGAGAAACTAACTGATTAATTTCTTGAATATCTCGCAAGCGGCTGACAATTTCGCCACTGCGACGAGCTTCATAATAGGAAAGCGGCAAACGCAAAATTGCTCTGCCAAATTCTAAAACTAAGCCTAATTGGAGCCGTTGAGAAAAATGGGCGATTAGGTTAGATTGCACCAGTCTGAGGCTACTGGATACAACGTTCATCACCATAACAGCAGTCACGACACCCGTTAGTAGCTGGGTATCCCCCCGAACCAGCACATCATCGGTGAGGATTTGGATGAGGAAGGGGGATGTCAGGGAAAGCAACCCCAAGACAAGGTTAATGATAAATGCCTCAGCCAGAATCCCTCGGTAAGCCCAGACGGGTTTAAAGAAACGCCCAAAACCGCCAACTTTATCATCAACTTGGGCAAAAAAGCGGGCGGAGTCTGGCTCTAGTAACAGCATGATGCCATTTGTCCAGCCTGCCGCTAGCTCGTTTTTAGTGAGGTAACGGATGCCGACAGCGGGATCGGCGATCGCATATTTTTTCCGGTGTTGCCCGTATAAAACAACCCAGTGGTAGCCTTTCCAGTGAATGACGGCTGGTAGCGGTGCTTGCTTCAATTTGTCAAGAATCTGTGGTGAAGCTTTCACTGCTCTAGCATTAAAACCGAGTGCTTCTGCACCCCGCCGGAGTCCTAGCAATGTGGTTCCTAGCTGTCCAGTGCCTACGGCTTCACGGATGCGGTTGAGCGTAAAAGTCCGCCCGTGGTGTTTCGCGATCGCAGCAAGACACGCCGCTCCGCAGTCTTCTTCACTGTGTTGTAAGACATGCTCGTACTTCATGCTTAACTCATGCCATAGTGTCAGGATTTATGCGGTTCGGTAACTAACACACTATAGGCGCACTATAGACAAAATCTAATGGTCAACTTGAACGGTTGATAGAGTTAGGAGGCGCTCAAAAGCAGTCACTACAAGAAGATCGTGGCTGCTTCCCTTTGACATTCGTGACCGCCTCAGTCAGTTTTAGCAACCAGCATCAATCACAAAGCAGTAGATGCATACTTGGGTTTTCATCAACCCAGCTCAACGATGGGAGCGATCGCGCCAAAACGAAAATCTCAATCAACACGCAAGTAACCACATTTACATAACTTGTCATGAATGTTTGATAAAACCCTTGGTCAAACATTTCTGCAATTATGACGTTTGCATCTAATATGAGGCGTTTGAACAATCCCAGCCTCTTGACAAGAGTCCTACCTCTTTACATTAAATCAAATACATTAAAACAAAAAATTATTAATTATTAACAAGCCGTATTACTTAGCTATAACTACTTTAGCCTACCTCTTAAGCATTGAATGAATAATCCCAACAATCTTTATAAGAACTCATACACAAAACTCAATAAAATTTGCTTGTTTTAAATGTCTTTCCTCTATCTTGAGATTGATGCTAACTCAGTATTTAAGTCGCAAAATATACGATATCGCGAGTCAAATAGAAGAAGACTCTGCAAGCCTTTAAACAAAACCTTTAGTGGCTTTTGCTAAAAAGTTTTCTCTAGTTTTGAAACTCTAAAACGCTTACACAATTTTAATAAATTTTAGGAAAAAATAACTTTTCTTAGGAGGAAGCAAGAAGGGATTTCCTGAACATTTTTCTTTAAATAAGCGTTCCAGCAATTGAATTGAGAAAATTTTACTAGCAAGAAAGAAAAAGGAATTGTATAACCCTATATTTGGAATTTTATTACCTAAAACTTAAGGTATTAAAGCTTCAATCTGAAAGGATTACTTTTTGGTTTGCGGGCTAAGATTCGCGCGACTCTTTCCAAATGATTATTCATTGGAGTTTAAAGGTGAAACGAGTAGCGATCGCATTGAGTCTTTTTAGTCTAGCTAGTAGCGCTCTTGTGAGTTGCACGTCAGCTCCCCAGAACACTCAAAACAGCCAACAAAACAGTTCAGAACTTTCATCCGTTGCTGTCACAGTGCGCGATCTCGGCAACCCCTTCTTTGTACAAGTTGGTAAGGGTGCAGAGGCGGCAGCTAAGAGAATTGGCGGTGCGGACGTTAGCACAACCCTCGTCTCCAGCGGGGACGATTTAAATCAGCAATTTAATCAAATTGAAAATTTCATTGCCTCAGATGTCAGCATGATTATACTTAATGCTGCTGACAGTAAGGGGATTTTTGCAGCGGTTGAAAAAGCTAAACAAGCAGGAATTCCAATCATTGCAGTTGATACTGCCGCTGAAGGAGGTGTTGATGCCACTGTTACCTCCAATAACGTGCAAGCAGGTGAAGTAAGTTGTCAATACATTGCCGATCGATTGAAGGGTCAAGGCAATGTTGTAATTATCAACGGACCTCCTGTTGCTTCAGTTGTTGAGCGAGTCCAAGGATGTCTGAGCGTATTTTCCAAATATCCCAATATCAAGATCCTTTCAAAAGATCAGAATGCAGAAGGTAGCCGTGATGGTGGGTTGAGAGTCATGAGCGATTTGCTCACATCCTTCCCAAAAATTGATGCCGTTTTTGCAATTAATGACCCTTGTGGTATTGGTGCGGAGCTAGCTGCTACACAAGCGCAACGCAAAGAGTTCTTTATTGTTGGCGTCGATGGCGCACCCGAAGCTCTAGATGCGCTCAAGCAGGAAAATAGCTTATTTGTTGCGACTGCGGCTCAAGATCCCTTTCGCATGGCAGCCAAGGCAGTAGAGGTCGGGAATGACATTATCAAAGGGAACAAGCCTGCCAATCCAGACATTCTCATTCCAGTCACGTTGGTTACTCGTGAAAACGTGAATCAGCATAAAGGCTGGACAAGTGAATAACCAAGTTTTTGTCGTTAATTGCACCAATTTATGACTTGATAATCCATCAATTTGAATCGTATTTTCACAAACATTACAGGGATTTCTGATGGCAAGTAGCACTCAACCCTCAATAAAAACTAAACCCGTACTCGAAATGCAAGGAATTACAAAAACCTTTAATGGTTTCACCGCCTTGCATGATGTAAATCTCACTATTTATCCTGGGGAAGTTCATGCCCTTATGGGTGAAAATGGTGCAGGCAAGAGTACGCTGATGAAAATCCTGGCTGGAGCCTATATAGCCGATGCAGGGGAAATCAGAATTGACGGTCAAGCTGTTAAGATGACAGACCCAGGTCAAGCCAGAGATTTGGGTATAGCCATTATTTATCAAGAGCTTAATCTCGCCCCAAATCTGACCGTGGCTGAAAACATTTTTATGGGGAGTGAGCTTAAGAAAGGAGGCACCTTCATTGACCGAGACGGAATGCGGCATCAAGCATCTGAGGTATTGAGAAACCTCGACGCGAGTTTTGATGCGGGCGACCTGGTTTCAACCCTTTCCATTGCAGAACAGCAGCAAGTTGAAATTGCTAGGGCGCTCAAACACAAGAGCCGCATTCTAGTAATGGATGAGCCGACAGCAGCGCTTTCAGACCGAGAGACAGAGAAACTTTTTGAGGTTGTTCGCCGCTTGCGGAATGAAGGGATTGCGATTATTTACATTAGCCATCGGATGGAAGAGATTTATGCGCTTGCTGACCGCGTTAGCGTGATTCGAGATGGCGGGTATATAGGCTCTCTGGAGAGGAGTGAAATTTCCGCCCCTCGCTTAGTAGAAATGATGGTGGGTCGTTCTTTACAGGATTTATACGAACATAAGCGTCAAACCCATCCTGGCTCAGTAGTCCTTGAGGTAAAGAATTTAAGTGATGGGCGCAAGGTAAAATCTGCGAGTTTTAAACTGCATGCTGGGGAAATTGTTGGTTTAGCAGGCTTGGTTGGCGCAGGCAGAACTGAAATTGCTCGTCTTATTTTTGGTGCTGACCGAAAGGCTAGCGGTGAAATAAAACTGGAAGGTCGTTCTCTCAATATCTCGACACCCGATGATGCAATTAAAGCGGGAATTGCCTATGTCCCAGAAGATCGTAAGGATCTCGGTCTATTTCTGGAGATAAGTTCTGGTGAAAATATCACTATGAATGTCCTTGGACGAGAGGCAACCTCTGGCATCATCAACTCAAAATCTCTTTTTAAAATTGTGGCTGATGCCGTTAGCAACTTAGGGATTCGTCTTGCCAGCCCAAGCATCAGGGCAATGGATTTATCTGGGGGAAATCAGCAGAAGTTATTGCTAGCCCGTTGGTTGGCAATTAATCCCAAGGTACTTTTGCTCGATGAACCTACGCGCGGTGTTGACATCGGCGCGAAAAGCGAAATTTATCGAATTATTAGCGATCTGGCAGCAAAAGGTGTAGCCATTTTGATGATTTCCAGCGAACTGCCGGAAATCGTGGGAATGAGCGATCGCGTCTTGGTGATGCGTGCGGGAAGCCTGGTTGGTGAAGTAGGCGGCTCGACTGGGGAAGCAATTACACAAGAGAACATCATGGGTTATGCCACAGGGGCAAGAGAGGTAGCAAAATCATGAGTCAAACAGAAGTAAGAACCACCAGAAATGGAACGAGCGATCGCTCTAAAGCGAGTAATCGTCAAGCTTGGAAAAATTTCATTCAGGTTGCTGGTATCCTACCAATTTTGGTTGCAATCTGTATAATTTTTTCAATTGTTACGCCGAGCTTTCTTTCGCCCGGAAATCTGATTAATGTCATTCGGCAAGCATCGATCAATATCGTACTAGCGACCGGGATGACATTTGTCATTTTGACCGGAGGAATTGACCTTTCTGTGGGGTCAATTTTGGGCGTGACAGCAGTTGTCGGGGTGCTTGTCTCGTTGATCCCAGGTCTTGGTTTACTTGCCATACCAGCCGCCCTATTAGCGGGATTAGGGTTAGGCTTACTAAATGGGTCGTTGATTGCCTATTTAGGTTTGCCACCTTTTATCGTCACGCTTGGTTCTTATACGGCTTTGCGGGGTGTTGCTTACTTAGTTGCTAATGGCACGACCGTTCTAAATCGAAATCTAAATTTTGCTTGGATAGGCAACAATTATCTTGGTCCCATTCCCTGGCTAGTTGTGATTGCTTTGCTTGCCGTTGTAGCGAGTTGGTTTGTCTTAAGACGGACAGTATTGGGAAGGCATATTTACGCCGTAGGCGGTAACATACGGGCAGCACGACTAACAGGAATTAAGGTGAGTCGGGTGCTGTTATTTGTTTATGGTGTGAGTGGGTTGCTTTCCGGTTTAGGCGGAGTGATGAGCGCCTCGCGCCTCTACAGTGCGACGGGTATGTTAGGGCAAGGCTACGAACTCGATGCGATCGCTGCCGTCATTTTAGGAGGAACCAGCTTCACGGGTGGCATTGGCACCATCTGGGGGACTTTACTGGGTGCTTTAATTATTGCCCTCCTCAACAATGGGTTAACCCTGATGAACGTGTCATTTTTCTGGCAGTTAGTTGTTAAAGGTCTTGTGATCATTATTGCCGTGACGATTGACAAACTTCGCACCCGCACTAGCGCTGCGTAAGTGTTGAGCTTCCGATGACAGACTGGTAGGAAGCGATCGCGCGTCAGGCAGAATTAGTCTAAAAAACAGGGAGTCGCGATCGCGACTCCCTGTTTGCCGATCCTCACCGAAGATTTAACTAACGACTGCGTTGAAGATAGCTTTCTACATTGCTAATCGCTCGTGTCGCATACGAATCCCCAGGACGTAAATTAAGCGCCCTTCTAAAGTTAATCAAAGCAGTTTGGTAATCCCTTTGTTGGGTTGCAGCGTACCCAAGTCTCATGTACTGAGTATAATTCCCCTGCCGACCACTCCGTTGCGTAGCCCCTGGAGTATTACCTGCGGGATTCTGCTGAGTAGTGCCCGTTCCGGCTGGATTTTGTTGCCCAGTCCCAGTTCCGGCTGGATTCTGCTGAGTAGTGCCCGTTCCTGCTGGATTTTGTTGCCCAGCGCCAGTTCCGGCTGGATTTTGTTGAGTTGTACCCGCACCTGCTGGAGTTTGTTGCCCAGTACCTGTACCTGTACCTGCCGGATTCTGCTGAGTTGTACCAGTTCCCGCACCTGCTGGAGTTTGTTGTCCAGTACCTGTACCGGCTGGATTTTGCTGAATTGTACCAGTTCCCGCACCTGCTGGAGTTTGTTGCCCAGTACCAGTACCTGTACCTGTGGGATTCTGCTGAGTTGTACCCGCGCCTGCTGGAGTTTGTTGCCCAGCGCCAGTTCCGGCTGGATTTTGTTGAGTTGTACCAGTTCCCGTGCCTGCTGGAGTTTGCTGGGTAGTGCCCGCACCTGCCGGATTCTGTTGCCCAGTGCCAGTTCCGGCTGGAGTTTGCTGAGTTGTACCAGTGCCAGTTCCGGCTGGAGTTTGCTGGGTAGTGCCCGCACCTGCCGGATTCTGTTGCACAACTCCTGGGCTAATTACCTCATAGTTAGGTTGCCCAGTACGAGTACCAGCGGGAGTTTGTTGGTTAGTACCCGTACCCGTACCAGCGGGAGTTTGTTGGTTAGTACCCGTACCCGTACCAGCGGGAGTTTGTTGGTTAGCACCAGCGCCAGATGGATTTGTTTGTGCCCCACCTGGAGTACTCTGAGCTAATAATTGTTGGCTTCTCGTACTAGAGTTGGAATTGATGAGGGCTAATGCTGGAAAACTGAGGAAAACACTAGCGCCAGCAACGCTCATCAAGCTAACAAGCTTTTTAACCGAATGTTTCTGATTTTGCGTACTCATGGGAATATCCTGAACTTAGGCTAAAAAATACTGACTTTGGCAGCTTTCTTGCCAAAAGCGAACAAATGTTGGTTGTAAAAAAATTGACCTTCAATCAGTTACGTCAGTTAGCAGCCTAAAGACATATTTCTTGAAACTCTTTGTTAAAACCCTACCTCTATTATTTTCTTGGCTCGTCTATCTAAAGAGTTGTACTAATGTTAAATTAATCTGTCTAATTAGGTAGTAATATCCAATCCGATTGATTACTCGCAATTTCCCAAAATCCAAAGCAAGTCTAAGTCTCTGGCTCTATCTCTCCTCCCTGAAATGTGGGTAGATAGAGGAAGCGGTTTTCTCTTGCGGGAAATCTACCAAATTTGAAATGAGGCAGCTAACAGAAATCCACTGTACCTATACTTTGATATCGCAACCCTCAATGATTCGTGAAGGCGAGATCCCCGACTTCGAGAAAGAAGTCGGGGATCTGAACTACTAGCATCCACACTCAAATAGGATTGCCATAACAATTGAGTTAAAAAGGTTTAGAAAAAGACAAGCAGCAATTTTGGCTCAGGCGCACTGAGACAGAGTAGCGGATGAATTGTACTGCTGAATCGGAATCGCGATCGCAAACTCTGTTCCTTTGCCCGTTTCGGAAATATAGGTCAATTGACCGCTGTGTTTTTCTACCACGATTTGATAACTAATTGACAACCCTAAGCCAGTTCCTTTGCCAATAGGTTTAGTCGTAAAGAAAGGATCGAATAATCGTTGCTGTACCTCCGAGGTCATCCCAATGCCGTTGTCTGCAATCCGAATTACAACTTGATTGTTATCTCCGACTTCCGTGCGAATCCGAATTATCGGTGATGGGTAATGGGTATTTCCTTGTCTGTGACTAATTTCCTTTTCTAGTGCCTCAATTGCATTGCAGAAGATATTCATGAATGCTTGGTTGAGTTGCCCAGCATTGCATTCTACAAAAGGAAGGTCGCCATAGTCTTTTTGAACCACAATATCAGGGCGTATACCTCTGCCTTTGAGCCGATTTTGTAGAAACAGGAGCGTGTTGTCGATGCCTTCGTGAATATTGACACACTTCACTTCTGCTTCGTCGAGCCGAGAGAAGTTCCGCAGGGAAAGAACAATCTCAGAGATCCGTTCTGCACCTACCTGCATTGAAGATAGAAGTTTCGGCAAATCTGACCTCAGAAAATCCAGGTCAATGTCTTCCATTTCTGCTTGTATCTCTGGCACTGGCTGAGGATAGTGCTGGATAAACAGGTGCAGCAAGTGCAGCAAGTCGTAGGCATACTCGCTGGCATGGGTGAGATTGCCATAAATAAAGCTGACAGAGTTATTAATTTCGTGGGCGATACCGGCAACGATTTGTCCCAACCCAGACATTTTTTCGGTCTGAATCAGTTGAGCTTGAGTACGCTGGAGTTCATGCAGGGTTTGCTCTAACTGGGTTGTTTTCTCTCTGGATTGAGCTTCTGATTGCCGCAGTGCTTCTGCTGCCTGTTGATGAATCTGCGATTGAGCAATCAGTAACTGATGTACGTCTAAGAGTCTGCAAATTCCCGATTGCAGTTGCACGACGATCGGTTCGTAAATGAGTTCGGGCGATCGCTTTAAGGACTGCTGTACAGTTTCGACAATGGAACTGTTGCGATCGCATACTAAAATCTCACATCGGGCAATGCTGTAGAGTGCCTTCAGAGAGGGCGGGGAAGATAACTCTAAGCTGTAGAGACGGCGCATAGATTCAAAGAAGCGCCGTCGCGAAATCATTCCGACGAAATTACCTTGTTCGGTAATAATCATGCCAGGAAGCAATGGGTTCGCTTCAAAAATCTGGATTGCTTCCTCTACGGCACGTTCCGACTCGATGCTAGCGTCGTAGAGCGTTAATTCTTCTAGCGTCGAATCTAAATGTAGGGGTGACGGTTGGGAAGTCGCCTCTTTTTGGCTTTGTTCAAAATCCTCAGTCCGGGTTACTGATGCTTGCTCAATCCATGCCCAGGGCGTTACTTGTTGTTGAGTCCTGCTTAGCATTTCTTGTGAGTAGTCCGTCCAGTGAGAAGTGTCTTCTGGAATTTTGTGCATCAGTCCCATCGCACCTCTGTTAATGCCCTGATTCAGTATGGCTACTATCAAGCTTTTGAAAAAGCTGCGTAGTGCTACCGATCTCTACACGTTTGCGATCGCTTAATCCGGAAACAGCGATCGCGATCGCTTACGTAAATTTACGTGTTGTTCGATACACCATACGGAAACTTTAAAAGCAAAGCCTCTACCACGGGTGTGAATTAGCACTCTTCTTTTGTGTAGATGCCATTTTGTAGGCTTTTAGCCACTCTCCTAATCAAGCAATCAGCCAAGGTAGCCAAATTGCTAAACTCAAAAGCGTTATAAACAGCGCTGGCAAAGTCAGGATGAGACTCAGATGACGAGAGTGAGGGTGAGAAAGAAGAAAGCGATCGCTCCTGCTGAAAATCTCGTCAAGGCGATCGCTATTGGTGCAACATAGGCAGTTGCCGCTATGCTCATCTTAGTTACGATGCCATCGTGTACCATCCGGGCTATCAATTAGAGTAATGCCCTTGGCTTGTAGCTCGTTGCGAATGCGATCGCTTTCAGCAAAATTTTTCGCAATCCTGGCTTCCTGGCGCTGCTGAATCATCGCCTCAATGTCTGCATCGCTGAAACCATGCTTTACTACAGCCTGTAAGCTAGTTTTTGAGTTGTCTATTTGGATGGTTGCACTTAGGGCAATTGGCTTGGGAACTTCTAACCCTAAGACTTGCGCTAAGTGGACGAGCGTGCGCCACTGCCGCTGTAACACTTGTGAAGGAGTATCTATTTGCTCTACATGGGAGAGGAGATTTCTCTCACGACGTAGATTCTTAGCCAATTCAAACAGAACTGCTAGACCACCTGGAAAATTCAAGTCATCATCAACTGCTGTCTGGAATCGCTCTACAGCATCGGAGTCTAACATTGCCAAGTTGCTGGAATCTGAGTTTATGTCAGTTACCCAATTAAGTAATCGATGCGATCCCCACATATAGCCAAACAACAGACCTTCTTTCAGCGTATTCCAACCGTTTGTCGCGGCTTGTATTGCTTCATCGGTAAAATCAATCGGCTTGCGGTATTGGGCTGTAAGAACAAATAGCCGTACCGCCATCGGATCGACTCCTCGATCTAATAACTCGCGGATGGTGATAAAGTTGCCCAGAGACTTAGACATCTTCTCCCCATTTACCGTCACCATCCCGTTATGCAGCCAGTAGTTCGCTAACGGCTTGCCAGTTACCGCTTCCGATTGGGCAATTTCGTTCTCGTGGTGGGGGAAAATTAAGTCAGCACCGCCAGCGTGGATGTCGATTGTATCGCCCAAGCGATCGCGCACCATTGCCGAACATTCAATGTGCCACCCCGGACGACCCGCACCCCAAGACGATTCCCAGGCGGGTTCCCCCGGTTTTGCCGCCTTCCACAGCGCAAAATCAAACGGATCTCTTTTCTTGGACGCTTCCAGGTCTTCCACCTCCACCCGGTTACTCGCGCCCGCTTGCATATCTTCTAACTTGCGTCCCGACAGCTTACCGTACTCCGGAAATTGACGCACCGCATAGTAAACATCACCCGCAGCGGGATAGGCAAAATTTTTCTGTTCCAACTCGTGAATCAGCCGCTGAATCCCATTGATCGTGTGTGTAGCACGCGGATATTCATCCGCTTCTTTGATATTCAGCCGCGCCATATCCTCAAAATAAGCTTGGATGTAGCGTTCGGCGACTTCTTCCATTGACGAACCTTCTTGCCGTGCCCGGTTGAGGATTTTGTCATCAATATCGGTAAAATTCTGCACATAGCGCACGTCATAGCCGACAAATTGCAGATAACGGCGCGTCACATCCCAGACGATGCAAGCTCTTGCATGACCCAAGTGGCAATAGTCATACACCGTCACGCCGCAGTAGTACATCCCGGCTTTACCGGGTTCAACGGGTTCAAAGGCTTCCTTGCGACGAGTGAGGGTGTTGTAGAGTGTTAGGGCCATTCCTAGAACTTAAGAAATAAAGTGCATCTGTATCAGTATTTTAAATTCCCTGGTCAGCAAGCCATCCACTCATCCGAATTAAAATTTTACTTTGTCGCTAATTAAGTCTCAAAAAGTAGGTGCTTAAGAGAGTAACTAGGGAGCAATGCGGCTTCAACACAACATCATGCGCTTCAACATCGACTTAACGCGATAGCGTTAGCGAAGCGAGGCGTTAGCCTAGCGCTGACTTGTCAGTTCGCATCCGCTAACACTAACGCTAACAACATTGCTTTACTGAGCGAAATTCGCTTCAAGATGAAAAATGCTTAGGCGATGCGAAAAGGATTGGAGAATGCCTTCTTCGGAGTTAGGTAAGCTGGAGGGAGAGAGCGATCGCTCTGTTAGCGCGTATGCGAAGCTGTTCGCTTGCTATAAAGTAAAAGGTTGGATCTCCATTTCAAGCCATCATCGGGATCTAAACCTACACTCTGCTTAGCGCTTAGCTCCTACAGTAATTTACGTATAGCTCTATCAACGTTTTTTGAGAAAATCTGAAAGTCGCACTATGCAACCAGCCACCACTCCCAGTCAATCTCCAGAGATAGATGCCCCCAAGCACGGCTTACCCGTGACGATCATTACAGGTTTCCTTGGCAGTGGCAAAACCACCCTCCTCAATCACATCTTGAGCAATCAGCAAGGCGTCAAAACCGCTGTTCTGGTTAATGAATTTGGTGAGATCGGCATTGATAATGAGCTGATTGTCACCACCGGCGAGGACATGGTGGAGTTAAGTAACGGTTGTATCTGCTGCACCATTAATAACGATCTCGTCGAAGCCGTCTACAAAGTTCTGGAACGCGAAGAAAAGGTCGATTATCTGGTAGTCGAGACAACCGGACTCGCAGATCCCCTGCCAGTGGCACTTACCTTTTTAGGTACCGAACTGCGAGACATGACTCGTCTAGATTCCATCATTACGGTGGTAGATTCGGAAAACTTCAGTCTCGATTTATTCAACAGCGAAGCCGCCGCCAGCCAGATCGCATACGGTGATATCATCCTGCTCAACAAGGCAGACTTGGTGGATGAAGCCGACTTAGACTCCTTAGAAGTCAGAATTCGGGATATGAAAGGCGGTGCCCGGATTATGCGAACCACCAAGGGACAGGTTCCGCTGCCGTTACTTCTTAGCGTCGGTTTATTTGAGACTGACAAATATTTCCAAAACGACGAGGCAGAAAAGGGTCACGACCATCACCACCACGACCACGGTCATGACCACGATCATCACGAGCATCACGACGATCATAGTAGTTGCGATCACGATCATGGCGTTTGCACTCACGACCATCACGACCACGATCATCATTCCCACCACTTGGAAAATGACGGGTTTACCTCGATTTCCTTTGAAAGCGACAAGCCTTTTGCGATCAAGAAATTTCAAAATTTCTTAGATAATCAGTTGCCCTCTACCGTCTTCCGTGCCAAAGGGATTCTTTGGTTTGATGAAAGTCCTCGGCGTCATATCTTCCACTTGTGCGGCAAACGCTTCTCCATCGATGATGAAGACTGGGCAGGAAAACCAAAAAACCAGCTGGTACTGATTGGTCAGGATTTAGATAAAGAAACTCTGCAACAACAAATCAAAAGTTGTGTTTGTCTGCCTTCTACTTCTCGCGGTAAAGGCTTTGGGAAATAGTTTTTAGGAATTAGCTAATTGCTAAATTCCTAATCGCTTTTCTCAGTTAGGTCAAATAGATTGCGGCTCTAATTTTTGGTCGGGACATGGCATTGTCATGTCCCGACAGATGTATCGAAGCTAATTATGCGCGTTGTCATTCAGCGAGTTAAATCCTCACAAGTTGAGGTATCAGATCGAGTAGTCGGTAAAATTGGGCGCGGACTTAATTTACTCGTAGGCATTGCCGAAACAGATACCGAAGCCGAACTGGAGTGGATGGCTCGTAAATGTCTGGAATTACGCTTATTTCCAGATGAACAGAATGGTAGCGGGCGTTGGGAGAAATCCATCCTAGAAATTGAGGGTGAACTGCTGGTAGTCAGCCAATTCACCCTCTATGGAGATTGTCGCAAAGGACGCCGCCCCTCTTTTGATAAATCTGCTGCGCCTGCGATCGCTCAAAATCTTTACGAACAGTTTATCGCTAAGTTGCGCCAGAGCGGTTTGCGCGTAGAAACAGGCGAATTTGGGGCGATGATGCAGGTAGCAATTGAAAATGATGGCCCTGTTACTTTGCTGCTAGAACGAGAAGCGACTTAACTTGAATAACATTGACTCCAAAGCTGTAAATGCCCCCTTCCTTTGCAGGAAAGAGGGTTAAAATGTTAGGTCATTATTAAGGCCAGATGTTTTGCCACCAAGGTCTAGAACTGCTTTGTGCAACAGGCCTTTTCTTCCGAATATCCTGAATATTCCACCCAGTCAGCTTGGCGAGAGTCTGCGCCTCTTGTTCAAATCGTCTAGTCAAAGACTGTTTATACTGTTGACCCGCTTGACACTTCACATCTCCTGTAAAGGGATGACGAAGGACATAACGACCTTGAAAACTTTGTTCATTTGATGTTTCTTGAAACACCAAATCTTCCGGGAATTTATCGCGGGTGTACCGGACGTGGAGACGGGTGATAAAAACATTATTAGAGGGAACAACGGCTCTACGGAAAGGTGCTGACTCGCGGGCATCCGAAGGATAATTCTCTAGCCAAAAAACACCGGCTTTTCGCAGTTCTTCTGGATTTAAAGGTTCGGCAGAACAGGGATCGCAGTTTCCCATGTTCCAGGCATATTCCAAAAAGGCAACCTTTTTGTCTTCACGAGTGTATGAAGTTTGAAACATCGATTTGTAGAAATCACCAAATTCATTTTTGACGAATACTGGAATTTCAGCATCCGAGGGGATTTTTACAGTTCGGTAATTGGTAACTTCAGCTTGTCCTTTAGGCGATAAAACGTAAACAATCAAATCTTGTTCGCTAGTAGAGTTAATCATCCCTAGACGAATCGGCAACATAAATTTAGGAGATTCGTAAGCCATCTGTAGAGGTCGCAGAAATTGAGAGCCGGAATTTTGAAATTCTTTAAGATTGACTTTTGCAACAAAGAATTTCATATTTTGCCGGATATAAGGTTGCAGCAGTTGTTTTGCACCCCGTGGAATCTTATATCCGTTACGATTTAGCCACGTTTCTAGACCGTTTGATTCCTTTGCACTGAGAATAACAATGTCATACTCTCCCACATTGAAACGAGCTTCTACAGTGACACCCAAGCTATTGTCTTCATCCCTGCTAGCTCTTGCACCGCCTGACGTTGGTGCGGATGCTGGTGCAGGGAGCCTCTCGTACATGACCGAATTACAAGGATCTTCGTCAAAATATTCCACCAGTCGCGGCGCACTAAAAGCATCCAATCGCTCGATAATTTTAGGGTCGCCAACGTGAACCTGTTCTTTCTGAAGCACTGTCGGAACGGGGACAACCAGGGCAAAGTCTTTGACATCCCCTTGATAGTCATTCGCCATCGTTAAAATAGTGCGAGCGCGATCGCGAGCAATTACTACTTGCGACGCTTTATTGTAAAGCTTTGTATCCGCTTTCGCTACATAGAATCCACAAAATCCCCAGGCTGTCGGAGCAAAGCAAATAACAGCCAGAAGCGTTATCACTAAAGTTTTACAGATCCGAAATAACTTCATTGTTACCTCTGCTAGTAATTAATAAAAACTTACACTTGTAGATACGTCTCAGATTCAGTTTCCTCAGGTTTGTCGATGACTGAAGTACTGAAGGTCTGTGAGGAAGTCTCCGCCCAAGAAAATCGGGGTGCTGACCAGAGAAAATCTAACAGAACGGTCATAGGTGCAAGGGCGAATAAAGCCCAGAAAACAGCAGTAGAAATAAAAAATTGATTTCGCAAGAAAAAAGTTAAGCAGCCAATAGAAACTGCCCATACTAAACGCCCACTCCTAGCGTTAGGAATAGAACGAGGATCTGTAATCATAAATAGAGCGAATAACAACAAAGAACCGCTCATCAATCGATGTAAAAATACATCCCATGTCCAGCCAAGCCAAATATTGCGAGTAGCTTCCAACAAAGCGTAAGAACCTAAAAAAGCAGCAGTTGTATCCCAACGACCAACTCGTTTTAAAATCGTGCCCCCGGTGCCTGCAAATAACAGCGCATACCACCATTCATCTCCCCATTGTCCGGGCGAAACCCAGGCATCTTTTGTCAAGATAAGCGCGGCAATAATACCAAAATTAGCAGGATTAAAAAAATGCTTATTCCGAAAATTAAAAATAAATTTACTGAGAATTGCGAAAGAACCAGCCAAAATCATTGTGCTGTAACTATCGGCTCTTAGGAGCAAACTCAGACCTAAAGCCGTAATAAAAGCACTCCGTAATGAAAGATTGATAGGAACATTTGTTAAAACAGAATCAATTTCATTGGGACAATTATCTTGTACCGGAAGCAAATTGAATAAATTTTGTTTAATCGATACTGCTAGCCACTGAGTCCCCAGACAAGTTACCATGACCACTAGAATTAGATCCGGTCTTAGCGTCCAGTCTCTTGTCCAAATACCTAAGAACAGGAACAAGGATAGAAACAGAATTTGATAGTCTCGGACATCTTTTAGCAGCATTGCCGATTAATAGTAAGATTAGCCGTATCTTTCTCCTGAATCTAGACGCAATAAGATGCGAACAGGGGTTCTGTTACAGAAATTGTTACAAAGATGCCGGTTAGTTAAGACGGTTTTTACCAGCGATTCAACTCCCAGACTTCTTGGAGAAGCGAGGGATCTTGCCAATGCTTTTCATGAATTTTAGAAAGCTTTTCAAAAGTAGTCTATATAGAAATCTTATTTGAGTTATGAGCCAGCGATTTAGATCCCCGACTGCTTCATGAATCAGCAACTCTCACTTGTGAAATTGAGAAGCCCCTAAGATTAATGGCTATGCTTTACCCATAAGTCCAAAAACCCTGTAGGGATTTTCGCATTTGAGCGATAACTTGAGGACAAAAACGGGCAACTCGCTATCCAAAGGCTTCGCCCTTTCCCGTAGCGTGACAGGGTGTTCAACAGATGTGGGTAAAGCATAGAGGTTATGGGGACGTTGTCACGACTTCAATCCCCCTGCGGATACTCCTCCCATAAGGTTGTTGTTTGCCGCAGACTCAGATAGTCACCATTGCCTAAAATCAAATGATCTAGCAGCGGAATACTTAAATATTGCGCTCCCATCAACAACTGACGGGTCAAATCCATATCTTCTTGACTGGGTTCAATGCTCCCTGACGGATGATTGTGTGCAATAATCAGCCGCGTCGCACCCTGGCGAAGGACTTCTCGGAAAATCTCGCGGGGAGGAGCCAACGTTTCAGTCGCAGTGCCAATGGTAATCACTTGAGTACCCACCAAGCGATTCTTCACATCCAACAGCACCACGGCAAATCGTTCTTGCATCTGCCACATCAACTCATGACTGAGCGCAGCAGCAGCGGCAGCAGGACTATCAATCATGGTGCTAACTCCGGGGCGAGATAGAAACGCCCGTTTTCCTAACTCAACGGCTGCTAGAATTGTGGTTGCTTTTGCTGGCCCTACACCAGGAATTTTTGTCAACTCTTGAACGCTGATATCTCGTAACATATCCAGCGGATCGCGTTGATGTTGACTTAATTCCTGTAATATGTATTGCCCAAGACCGACAGCGGAAAGTTTCCCGGCCCCTTGACCCGTGCCCAGCAGAATCGCAATTAGCTCAGCGGTTGCAAGATTTTTGGCTCCCTGAGCCATTAATCGTTCGCGAGGACGTTCGCTAAGGGGTATATCTGCAATTCTGAGGCAATAGGTCATAAATGCACCGGGAAAGACTATATCTAGTTTTCCCGATAGTCCCCCAAGAGTTGCGATCGCGCCAAGAAGAAAACAATTAAGAATTAAAAATTGAGAAATTCAACTTTTAATTTTGCATTTTTAATTTTTTAATTCTTTACTGTGTGGATATTTGCAGCTTTGAGCATATGATAGGCAACCAGTAGCTGAGTCAGTGCCAGAGGGTAACTTTGGAGCGTTTCCCCAGTTGTCCCGACGAGAGTACCCAGATTGGGGGTGCCGTCCAAGCTACAGAAAGGCAGTAAATCGGGGATGTCGTTACACAGCATCCGCTCTAAGTCTTTGACTTGTTCGCTCGTGGCTTGACCATCAATTTCTAGCACATCAACCGGCTTACCCATATCCCGCTCAAGTTCCAGGCGAATTGCCGGTTTGTAATTAGGACTGCTTGGGTTCAAAATTTGGGTCAAGCTTGGATGTGGAATTGTTGGTCTGAGTACCAATTGCACATTCAGGTGTGAACTGTTCTCCTCTGGCGTGTCTGTAGGTGGGTAGAAACTTACCACGATATCTGCCCATTGGCGCTGGGGACGGATGTATGCTTCTGAGTCTGGTTCGCGCTTTCTCAATTGTTCGCGAACCTGTTCTTCGTTATAGCCCCGTTTCATCGTATCTCGCTTGATCTTCCACTCAGCGCGTAGAGCTTCAGGCGGTGCTAGATAAACTTTTACATCGTGATAGTCACGGGTTTTCATGGTTGAATAACCGAGAAGCCCTTCAACAATCACAAACTTGCTCGGCTTGATATACTCAGGCGGATCGAACATCCCGGTGTCGTGGTTGTAAATCGGCTTCAGGATGGGCTGTCCATTTTGAAGCAGGGACAGGTGTTGCTCCATGATATCCAAGTAGTTGCAGTCGGGATGCAGTGCTGAAATTCCCTTCTCTGCACGCTGAATTCGGTCGTACTTGTGATAATCGTCGGTACAGATAATGGTGACATTTTCTTCACCTAATATCTGAGCAATTCCTCGTGTTAGTGTTGTTTTCCCAGCGGCACTGTCACCAACAATGCCTAGAATAATCGGACGATGGCTCATTTTCCCTCTCGCGCAAAAGCAAGTCCTGCTGGACATTCTGAATTGTTCAATTGTAGAGGGAATAGGGATCAACTCGATCGCAAGAATGCCTGCTGTTCGGGCGTTGGTTCTCAGTGCAGGTTGCTCCCAGTGCGTTCTTTATATCGGCACCCGCCAAGTAAATTAATGTAAATTAATCGCAATGCCAGATTGCGATCGCAATCTTCAGCAGTCTCTAAAATTAACGTGAGTTCGGGTTAAGCAGGCAAGGCAGCATCGTTGATCAGGGAGGGCTTCTTGGGCTGGTGGCAGTAGGCAATTAAGCCGGCTATCAAATTGACGGCAAAGTTGACAGGA